>NZ_JAHLRI010000014.1:0-65700 GCF_018919685.1 Enterococcus sp. S183_ASV_20 | reverse complement strand
AGCCTGCGGAAACAGGATAAAGTGGCTAGCAACCTAGTATTGTTAAATAAGTGTTAGATTGGCTAGGCAGTCTAATACAAATCTTTAGACTACTCAATAAAAATGAGTGGTCTTTTTTTGTACATAAAAAAGCCACTAGACTATGGGATCTAGTAGCTAGGTAGCATTCGTGCACAATTTTTGTTGATTGCTATTTACAAAAAGGAGTTGCTACCCATAAATAGTATAGCAAGAAGTGATTTATTGAATCAAGTACATAAAACAACTAGGAGAGAAAAATATGAAAAGCTATTGGTATGTATCGCTAACACATAAATATCCACAGTCGAACCGCTCAACTGTTTCGATGCGTGTTGTAATGTCTGTGCAGATAAAAAAGAATGCATCTATTGTCGAAATGACGAGAGAAGCCACACCAAAGGAAATTGATGATTGTAAGCTTGTTTATTGTGGGCATGGCTATTTTGATGAGAAGAACATTCAAGAAAATATTAAACGAAGCATGAGGGATTAGAAATGAAATTTGAAAAGATGAAGTTATCAGAACTACACCCTGCTGAATATAATCCAAGGGTTGAATTAAAGTCGGGCATGGAAGAATATGAGAAGCTTAAACAATCCATTTTGGAATTTGGCTTTGTTGATCCACCAATTTTTAATAAAAGAACAGGAAATTTAGTTGGTGGCCATCAGCGTGTATCGGTAGCAAAAGATTTAGGAATTGGCGAAATTGAAGTATCCATTGTAGATTTACCTATCGAAAAAGAAAAAGCTTTAAACATAGCTTTAAATAAGATTTCTGGCCAGTGGGATGAAGATAAATTAGTTGAGTTATTGGAAGAGCTTAACACAGATGAATTACCTCTAACAGGCTTCAATCAAGAAGAATTAGATGAGCTGTTAGCTGATATGAACAAATTTGAAACTACAGCCGATAGGGTAAAGGCAAATCCAGCAAATACCAGTTTATTTGATTCTTTCTTGTTTCCGCCATTTTCTTATCTTGATACAAAAACTAAGCGTTGGTTAGATCGTAAACGCCAATGGAAAGAGCTAGGGATCAAGAGTGAGCTTGGCCGTGAAGATAACTTGGTATTCAATCCTAGCATGCAAGCGCCAGGACTAGAAGGAACATCTATTTTTGACCCTGTTCTATGCGAATTAGGGTATCGTTGGTTTACACCTAAGACAGAAAGCAATATTTTTGATCCATTCGCTGGTGGTTCTGTGCGTGGAATAGTAGCTAAAGTTCTTGGGCATAATTACACGGGTATTGATTTGAGAGCAGAACAAATAAGTGCAAATTATGCTAATGCTCGAGAAATTGGTTTAAGTGATATTAATTGGATTTGTGATGACAGCTTGAATATAGACCATCATATTGAAGATGAAAGTCAAGATTTGTTATTTACATGTCCGCCGTATGCAGACCTTGAAGTTTATTCAGACGATGAACGAGACATTAGTAATATGTCCTATGAAGAATTTGCAGAAGTATATAGTGAAATTTTAAAACGTTCTGCTAAAAAGCTAAAAGATAATCGCTTCGCAGTGGTCACCATTTCTGATGTCAGAGATAAAAAAGGCTTTTATCAAGATTTAACTGGTTTGACTAAGAGAGCATTTAGCACAGAAGGCTTATATTTCTACAATGACATGATTTTGTTAAACGCAGTTGGTTCGGGTTCGCTAAGAGCTAGACGTTTGATGAACAATAGAAAAGTAACCAGAATGCACCAAAATGTATTAGTCTTTTATAAAGGAAATCCGAAAAATATTAATCAACATTTCGAAGTTTTAGAAACATTAGATGATGAACTAGAAAATCTCGTAAATGGACTGGACGAATAAAAAACAATCGTTTATGCTCTGCATGAGGTGAAGGGTAATGACAAATAAAGAATTAAAAAGCATAGCGGAAAACGCTAGAAGCCTATATAGAAGTAATCTAATTACTAGGGAAGAAGCAAAAGAACGTATCGAACCATTTATTGAAGCGTACAACAAAAAATCAATTGAGATCGCTAAGAAGTTTAACCAGAAACCGAAAACAATCTCTTTCGTTTCCTTTTTACGATAAAAAAAGAAGCCGAGTGCGCTAACACTCGACTACTTCAACGAGATACGAATACCCCGAAGACACAGAAGCTGGCATGCATGCTCTAAAGGAAGTTCTGTGTCTTTTAGCATTATATAATAGTGCGAGGTATTCTACAATGGAAACATTTGATTATGAAGTTCAACAAGCTTTAGAAAAGCAAAAGGTTGCGGAAGAAAATAACAAGATTATCAGGGCTGCAAAGGCTCAATGGATAAGTAATTTTAAAGAAGGTAAAGTTCGGTTGGACACTGTTAAAGATTTAAAAGATTTAATTGAAATTGAGAGTCACTTAAAAGATGTATGATTCATTAGGAAAATAATGTATGAATTTGACTGTATCCAATTATTCCTCGATAATTGAAGAAGTAATTTATCAAGGAGGTCTTTTTATGTCAATATTCTATAATAATCTAGGAGAATTTCAATGGGTATCTGTTACAGCTCTAATCAGTATACTTGGGATATTTGTAACTTTAGGATCGACAGTATATACAAACAAGAAAACTATTCGAGCTAATGTTCAATCGAAAACAAGTATTGAATGGATAAACAAGATAAGAGAATTGTCAGCAGAATTAATAAATAACTATGAATCTTTAGGTCATGCCTCACAAAAATTATATACTTGTATACTAAGTATATCAGCTTTGTCGGATTCATATAACAATGAAAAAAAACAAATTCAAGAAGTAGGGTTTGGTGGTAACATGTCAGTTATCAATCGAATGAACTCTTTGCATAAAGAAAAAAAAGAATCAAGTTTAGAATACAATAAATTCAGTTCTATTACGCTTTCCTTATATAATCAACTCTCTCTTTACTTTGTAGATGACTTAACCAACAATGAAATATTAGAACAGTTAGAAAAGCTAAAAGAATTTAATAGACGATTAGCGGATGTATTTAAAGAAGACATAGAAGTAAATCAGACTGAGTTTTCTTATCAAAAAGCTGTAGACAATTATTTAAAAATAGTTGATGAGTTATCATATGAAATTGAAAATTTTAGGAAGCTTATAGCGAAGTACATCAAAGATGAATGGAATGCCATTCAGAAAAAATAGAAAACAAAACTCAACTATCAACATGAATGCGAGGTGGTGTTAATGGATGGCTAGAAAAAGAGATCCACGTCGTGACCAGGCTAAAGAAATTTGGTTAAGGTCAAACGGTAAAAAGATTCTTAAAGATTTAGCAAATGAACTAAATGTTTCAGATTCTCAAATTAGAAAATGGAAATCGATTGATAAATGGAGTGCTGAATTGAAAGGTAATGTTACCAATGCCAAAGGTAACGTTACTAATCGAGGAGGCGCTCCATTTGGTAATCAGAACGCAGTAGGCAACAAAGGTAATAGCCGAGCCTCGCCACCACTTGGTAATAAGAACGCTATTAAAACTGGCGAATACGAAACAATATTTGCCGATATGTTATCTGATGAAGAAAAGGACATCTATTCTAATCTGAATGATGATCCTTTTTTTATTTTGAATGATGAGATTCGCTTATTAAAGGTACGGCAGTTTAGAATGATGAAACGTATCAAAGAAGCTGAAAAAGGACTAAATGATGAAGAAGTTGAACGGTTACAACAGCTAAGGAAAATTAAAACACCAGTTGAAAAAGACGGTAGAAAGCTAGAAATAAAACGTGAAGTTATGCAAGATGTTCAAGTAACTCGTAAAACATTTAGAAAGTTAGATGACATCTTAGCTATTGAAGATGCGTTGACTCGTGTTAGTAATCAATTAACTAAGTCAATTAAGCAACTGAACGAATTATCATTGAGTCAAGACAAGAAAGTCATGCTTAATCGTCAAAACGAAAAACTTGCTGCTGAAATTCGGCGACTCAAAATTCAGAATGGTGACGATATTCCAGAAGTTGAAGATGATGGGTTTATTGCAGCTATCAATAATATAGTTAATGATAATGAGGTGTGGAATGATGACAATATCGAAACGTAAAACATCTGTTGTTTTCAAATTCACATCGTTTTCTAAAAAGCAGAAGCAAGTTTTATCTTGGTGGAAACATCCCAAGTATAAAGATAAAGAAGCTATTATTTGTGATGGGTCTGTTCGTGCTGGTAAAACAGTTATTATGTCGCTATCTTACATCTTTTGGGCAATGGAAAGCTATGATGAAGATCAATTCGGAATGGCTGGTAAAACAATTGGTTCATTAAGGCGTAACGTTATACGGCCATTAAAAAAGATGCTTAGGGGTCGTGGCTATACTGTTAAAGACAATCGAACAGATAATATCCTTGAAATAACTAAAAATAATAAAACAAATTATTTCTTTTTATTTGGTGGTAAAGATGAAGCTTCGCAAGATTTGGTGCAAGGTCTAACTGCAGCTGGATTTTTCTTTGATGAAGTGGCGCTTATGCCACAATCATTTGTAAACCAAGCAACAGCACGTTTATCTGTAGATGGTGCTAAATCATGGTTTAACTGTAATCCTGCTGGACCTCATCATTGGTTCAAACTTGAATGGTTAGACAAGCTAACAGAAAAGCATGCTATTCGCATTCACTTTACTATGGAAGATAATCCTTCGCTTAGTGAAAGAGTAATTAATCGTTACAAACGAATGTATTCAGGAGTTTTTTATGACAGGTATATTCGTGGATTATGGGTATTATCTGAAGGAATTATTTTTGACAACTTTGATGCGGAAACGATGGTAAAAGAACCTCCCAAAAACGCTATAGCTAGTCAATATTACGTATCTATAGACTATGGAACTCAAAATGCTACAGTCTTTTTGTTATGGGCTAAATATGAAGAAAATTGGTATTGCATTGATGAGTATTATTACTCTGGTCGTGATGAATCAAAACAAAAAAGTGATGATAAATATTTGAAAGACCTGAATTCTTTTGTAGAAGGAAAAAAAGTTAAAATTATTGTGGATCCGTCAGCAGCTTCGTTTATTGCATTACTTAGAGAGAATGGATACAAAGTTATAAAAGCCAAAAATAATGTTATTGACGGCATTCGTGCAACTCAAACAGCAATGAATGAAGGAAAGATTTATTTTTCTAGTAACTGTAAAAATTTATTTGCAGAATTTGCATCATATATTTGGGATGAAAAAGCGGCAGATAGAGGCGAAGACAAGCCTATAAAACAACATGATCACGCGTGTGATGCGCTAAGATACTTTGTTTACACCATTTTAAATAAATCACGAGGAATTAAGCTACAGAGCGTGAAGGGGGTTATTTAATGACAGAAGAAGTAAGTAGACCAAATACTGAAAGTAAAATACGTGAATTCGTTGACCTTTTAGGAAATCGTGTCTTTTATTGTGATAAAAACGCAAAGATTGACGAACGCTTGGTGGATAAATACATTAATAAGCATCGGAAATTAATAGGGTTTTACGAAGAATTAGAAAAGCTCTACAACGGTCAACATGATATTTATTATCAAAAAAATAAAGGAATTGGAAAGCCTGACCATCGAATTGCAGTCAACTTTGCCCGTTATGTTGTAGATAGTTCTGCAGCTTTCTTTAACGGTAAACCAACAAAGATTACTCATCCAGATGGTGAGGTAAAAGAATTTGTTCAAAATTTCCGTAAACGAAATGAGGAAGAAGACAACGATGCAGAGCTTTCTAAGCTAACTGCTATTTATGGGCATGCTTATAAGCTTTTATATCAAAACGAAGAAGCAGAAACGTGCGTGACTTATTTAAAACCTACGCAAGGATTCATTGTTTACGCAGATGACTTATTAAAAGCGCCTATGTTTGCGGTTCTTTACAACAAAATGGCAAAGGACGAGCTAACAGCAACTGTTTATCCACAAAATAGCACAGAAACGTTTATTTTTACACAAGACAAGACTTCTAAACGATTGGAAACTAAGAGAGGACCAACCGTTTTTCAGAAAGCCTTGTCTTATTTATTAGGTGGAAAAGAGGCAATCGCTAATCCGTACGGTGAAGTGCCTATGATTGAGTTTATGGAAAATGACGAACGACAAGGACGTATTGAGTCTGTGTGGTCGCTGATTAATAATTACAACGAAGCTCTATCAGAAAAAGCGAACGACGTGAGTTATTTTGCGGACGCTTACCTGAAAATGATAGGAGTAGATTTAGCTGACGAAAACGTCGCTGCTTATTTACGAGATAACCGAGTGATTAATAGTGCCACTCCTTTATCTGAAGGTGAAACAGTAGACATTGATTTTTTAGATAAACCTAGTTCGGATACAACACAAGAAAATCTGTTAGACCGATTAGAACGATTAATCTATCAAATGTCTATGACTTATAATGCAAACGATGAAAGTTTTAGTAATAACGCTTCAGGTATTTCGCTAGAATTTAAAATGCAAAATCCTAGAAACCTCGCACAAGCAAAAGCTAGGAAGTTTAAAAAAGCATATGCGCAAATGTACAAAATGATTTTTTCATTGCCTACGAATGTACCTGCTAATAAAGCGAAAGAATGGTTTAATTTAGAATACACTTTTGACTTTAATATTCCGCGCAATATTAAAGACGAAGCGGAAACTGCACAAAAACTTGAAGGGATTGTTTCAAGAGAAACGCAATTAGGCGTATTATCGATTGTTTCTGACGTGACCCAAGAAATGGAACGTATAAAGGACGAAGAAACCGAAGAACGTTTAAATCCACAAGTTGATTTTGGTAAATTTACTCAAGCTACGGAAGAAGTGACCGAAGAACATGAGTAATTATTGGGCGGAACGAGAAGCAAAACACATCGAAGAAATGCTGAAACGACATGTGAATTACGAACAAGAAATTCATAGACGGTATTTACAGTTATGGAAAACGATAGAAGCAGAAATTCAACAGTTTTACGTCGCTTATGCAGGGAAAGAGAAGATTAGCATTGATGGAGCGAAACGACGTGCAAGTAAACATGACGTACAAATTTTCGCGGAAAAAGCGAAACGTTATGTACAAACAAGAGATTTTTCAAAAGAAGCTAACGAGCAATTAAGGTTATACAATTTAACAATGAAGGTTAATCGTTTAGAGCTTTTAAAATCGAAAATAGGTTTGTATTTAACAGACAACACTAATCAGCTACAGACCTATTTTACAGCAATGTTAACAGAGGAAGCTGTAGCGGAGTTTGTGCGACAGGCTGGGATATTAGGCGGGTCCATTCTTTCCAAAGAAACCTACCGAATGTTTGCTAAAGCGATTATTGATGGTTCGTTTCATAACGCGACATTTTCGCAACGTTTGTGGGTGAATCAAGATGTTTTGAAAGCAAGTATCGATCGCTTGTTAACAGTTGGTCTATCAGCAGGCAAACATCCAGATATTCTAGCTAGGGAATTACGCAAATTAGTTGTGATTGACAGCTTGCGAGGAAAGGAAACGGCTGATTATGTCGCACGTCGGCTAATGATTAGTGAATCCGCAAGAATACAAAGTGAAGTACAAAAGCAAAGTTACGAAAAATATGGGTATGAAGAATACAACCTAATCGTAGAATCAAACGCTTGTCCTATTTGTGTAGGAATAGCAAGTGCAAATCCACATAAGGTTTCTGAAATGAGCCCAGGAATCAACGCAAGTCCTATTCACAACTGGTGTCGGTGTAGTACTGCACCTGCTTATAAAGACAAAAAGTTCTAGCGAAAGTTAGGCTTTTTTTATTTGCCTTCTTACTGCTTACAGGCGTTAAAGAGAAAGCTGTTTCGATTGATAGGCGTAACCTATTAATTTCGATTAGCCACGTAATGGCTGGAGGTTTTAACATGAACGAAGAAAAACACTTATTATTACCGATGGATTTACAATTTTTTGCAGATGAGCCAAATTCTGATGAGCCAAACTCTGACAATTCAAACGAATCGGGGGATTCATCGACAAAGGATTCTCAAAATCCAAAAAATGAAAATCCAGACGGAAAAGAAACTGGAAAGACTTTTACCCGTGATGATGTTGCCAAGATGGTCGCAGCAGAAACTAAAAAAGCTGTGGCGCAAGCAAAATCCGATTGGGAAAAGCAAAAATCTTACGAGCAAATGACTGCGGAAGAACGTGTTAAGGCGAAAGAACAAGAAGCCGCTGACAAAGAAGCACTAGCGGAAAAACGAGAAAAGGAAGCACAAGCCCGCCTCGACCGTTTAACGCGTGCCGAATCTGTTCGTAACGATTTATCCGAGAATGGTCTTTCCGACTACGTAAGTGCTGCACAAGCCGATTTATTGCTTGTGAAAGATACGGACGAGGATACAAAGAAAGCTGTAGATGAATTAAAACAAATTATTTCAAAAGCTAGAGATGGTATCCAAAAAGAATTGCTGAAAGGTCAAACTGTAAACGTTGCTACAGCAACAAAAGAGACCGATTGGCGCAGCAATTTGACTAAAAATTTAGAAAAGAAATAGGAGATGAAAAATTATGCCAGTTATTTTAGATAGCAAAGATTTAAAAGCAATTGACAAAGAATTTGCTGCAGGCTCGCAAGTTTGGGATTTATTGAAAGGTGGGGCTGCTGCAGTAACAGAAGCGGATTTTGTAGGCGCAAAAGAAGTCCGCATCAACAAAATGAAAGGTTTTACTGCTAGTGATTATAAACGTAACGAAGACAATAAACGTTCTAAAATTGATGTGGCAAAAGAAACGGTCAAACTAGAGAAAGAACGTTGGTTTGGTTATGACTTAGACACATTAGATCAATCAGAAAATGCTTCCTATGAAGTTCAAGCGATTGTGGAAGAACACACTCGTTTAGTTGCGATTCCTGAAAAAGATCGCGTTGCGGTACAACGCCTATTAGAAGCGGCATTTGCGGAAGCAGCGGATGATGATAGCGAAGGAAAATACGTTGGAAAAACGGTAAAAGAAACCATTACTACAGAAAATGCTTTGGCTTCATATGATGCGGCAGAAGCGTATATGACAGATGCAGAAATTGTCGGTCCGTTTATTATGTTTGTATCCACTGACTACTATTCAGCATTAAAAAATGCAAAAGGTGTTTCAAAAACATTTACTACGAACGAGCAACAAATTTCAGGTATTAACCGTAAAGTTGCGCAGTTAGACGGTTCCGATACTATTATTCAAAAAGTAGCCAAATCTCGTTTACAGGTAGATTCTACGAAGAAAATTAATTATATTCTTGTGCCTTTGATGGTTTGTTCGCCAGTTGAAAAATACAACTCTATTGATCTAATTCCAGCTTCACAAGACCGTGATGGCTACAGAGACACCATCAAAGGATTAAACTATTATGATGCTATCGTAACTGAAAAAGCTCGTCCTGCCATTTACGTTTCTTACGATTCAAAGTAAGCGCCCCGACCGTTAAAAAGGTAACACCAACGGCAGATGGGGCAGTTATTGAAGCAGAGTAGGTGAAAAAATGACTCTTTCAGATTATCGCGTACTACTGGATATTTCAGAGGATACCTACGAAAAAGATAAGGCAAAAATTATCAAAATCTGGGACATTACTGAAAAGCAACTGCTAGTAAAGCTAAAAACAGATGAGATACCAGAAAAATTGGACTATATTGTTCCATCAATTGTAGTGAAACGTTACAACCGTTTAGGTTTTGAAGGCATGGAACAACATTCTCAATCAGAAGAAACAATTTCTTATAATTTGGACGACTTCGGGGAATTTCAAGATGAGATTAACGATTATCTTGAAGAACAAGGCTTGATTCGTAAAAGGAAGGTGTCCTTTTTATGAGAACCTGCATTAATTACTACAACAAAAAGCACGAGCTGATTTTGGAAAAACTAATAGGCAGTGTAACCGAAGTCGGAACGGAAAAACAAATGACCATTTTCCCTAACATAAAGGAGCAGATGGTCATTTTTCGTTTTAGAGACCGCCTATCAATTCGTTCAGGTTTTCTTGAATACTACGACGAAGAAGAACAAAAAAATCGAAAATTTACCGTTGTTAAAAATTTGCGTGTTAGTAAAGGAACTTCGGTTTATGGAAGTGAATATCGATGACTTACCGAGTAGATATTTCAGGATTGGATGATTTAATCGAAGCGATTGAAGAAGCGAAAAAGCTAGACGATGTAAAAGAGGTCGTCAAAAATGATACTGCTTATATGGCAAATCAAATTGCAGAAGAAACACCAGTCAGAAGTGGATACTTAAAACGAAGTGAGACACCTTCTATTAAAGATGACGGAATGACTGGCGAAGTTGAAGCGATGGCTGACTATTCAGCATATGTAGAATATGGAACGCGTTATATGTACGGACGTTTCTATATGAAAAAAGGGCATACAGCAGCAGCTAAAAGATTTCTTGATAATATGGAGGCGTTAGTAAAATGACCTTTAAAGACCCGTATTCAGAACTTTACGAAGCGTTATTTGTCACTTTGGAGCAAACAGGCTATGAAACCTATGGGCATTTGCCAGATGACGACGCTTCTTACCCGTTTGTTTTCTTAGGTGAACAATGGTCTAAGGATAGACAAACAAAAACAAGAACGTTAGGTTCAACAAATATTATGATTCATGTTTATGATCATGACGACAAACGTCGAGAATTAAATCAAGTATTAGCCGATGTGCGAAAAATCGTTCATGAATTGCATCAGACTAAGAACTTTAATTGGTTAGTGACAGAAAGTAGCACAGAAGTAATTTATGAAAATACAACCAATTTTGGTACGAGCCTTGCACACGGTGTACTTGACATCACGTTAGAATTTGAATAAGAAAGAAGGAAACTCGAAATGGAAAAAGCAATTCAAGGTAAAAAAATTAAGTTAATGTTTCGACTAACACGTGAACGTGCGACAACAGCAGCGAAGTTGTTAGCTTTAGAAATTTCACACGAATATAAGTCAGAAACAAAAACAGATACACAATCAACAAAAGACGGGAATGTTCCTACATCAGGAATGCCGTCAGCTTCCATCGAAATGGAATTTTTACGGACAGGCACAGAAACATACAACATGTTGAAATATGCGTATCGTAACGGGCTAGAAATTGATGTATGGCGCATTAATTTTGATAAAAAAGACCCAAAAACAGGAAAATACGAAGCGGAATTTGGCACAGGCTTGTTGGATTCATTCGGAGATTCTGCCGAGTCCGATTCTAATTCAAGTATTAAACCAACTCTAGTTTTAAATGGTGACCTAGTAGAAGGTTGGGCAACGGTTGACGCCGAAAATGAAGAACTTGCGCGTGCTTTCTTCTACGACACAGTGGCTGGTGCGGAACCAGAAGAGCCTGTAGAAAAATACACACCAAAAACAATTGAAGTACCTAAAGTTGAAAGTGTAACGCCGACATCAGATGGTGCCGTTGTAAAAGTGAAGGAGGAAGAATAATCATGGCAAATACTTATCGTATTTACAAAGGTAGTGAAAAAGTAGTTGAAGGAGCAAGTCCATTAACTATTACAGGACTTGATGCAGGAGCAAAAGTAGCAGCAGGAACATATCATATTGTACGTGTGCAAGATGAAAAAGAATCTGAAAAAGTAGCTATTCCAGCTTTTACCGTATTGGCGGGGCGCTCTTTGGAAAATAAACCAACAGAAGCAAATACTATTCCTGAAATCAAAGAATGGTTAACTGCTCACAGTATTGATTTTACAGGAAAAACAACGAAAACAGATTTATTAGCATTAGTACCATAATTAAAAATCAGGAAGTAGGCGGCAATGTGAAGGCATTGTCGCTTTTTTAGGAGGAATTTTACATGTCAACAAACGTAAAACCTGTCGCAACAATTAACGGAAAAAAATATCCTTTGATTTTCGGTTTTAAATTTTTAAACGAAATTAACGCATTAAAACCTGACGTTGAAGAAGTAGACGGCTTTGTCCAACTGATCGGAGGGTTACAAGATGGCGATGCTTTTGCCTTTCAAAAATTAATGCACGCAGCGTTAATTACTTATGATGACTTAACAACGAAAGAAATTGACGACTACTTAGAAACGTCGGAAGAGGCTTTAACGTTGTTTGAAAATTTTATCTCTTTCTTGGAGCAAGCACCGTTAACGGCTCTTCGGACGAAAAAAGCACTAGAAGCAATCAAAAAAATCATGGCTTACATGGAACAGATTCAAGCCAATCAACAAGAAACGACAGCCTAGATTATGACGAAATAGTTGTCACATGTTTTCAACATTTCCCCAATATCACTTTAAAAGAAATTGAGCGTATGACTCCTTATGAATTTTATTTACGGATAAAAGCTGTAAATTTACGAGCAATTAACGAAGAAAGGAAGCTATACGTTAACGCGTTAGCTACACGTATTTTTACAACGCCAGACGAAAAAGGACAACGCTATATTTTTAACGAAGTGAAAGATGTCTATGACTTTGAGAAGCTTGAACGCGATGTACGAGGTGAAATTTCGCAACGAGAAGCGGAAAAGCTAAGTGAGCTAGAAGAAAACGCTCGTCGATTAGAACAAGCAAGAAAAATTGTTGAGGAAAGGAGGAAAAAACGTGACACAAAGTAAAACGGTAACAGCCATACTTACAGCACGTGATAACAATTTTACCAGTGCGATGAACGGTGCTGTATCTTCGCTAAAAAAACTTAGCTCAAACGCTTCTGATATTCCTAGTAATTTGAATACAGTGAATGGTGCGATGAAAAGTTTCGGTGATAAAACCGCAAGTATCGGTCAAAGCATTGAAAAAGTTGGCGATTCTATGACTAAAGGTATCACACTTCCAATTGCGGGCGCCGTTGGTGCAGTAACAACCGCAGCGGTAAAATGGGAAAGCGCCTTTACTGGAGTTAAAAAGACCAACGATGAGATGATCGATTCTAACGGTAAAGTCATTTATTCTTATGATGATTTAGAAAAAGGCCTTAGAGATTTAGCAAAAGAATTGCCCGCAAGTCACACAGAAATTGCAAACGTTGCGGAAGCGGCGGGGCAATTAGGTATCCAAACTGATAAAGTTGTAGGATTTACCAAAACTATGATCGATATGGGCGAATCAACAAACATGTCAGCCGATTCAGCAGCTACTTCCCTAGCTCGTTTTGCTAACATTACAGGTATGTCACAAGATAAATTTAGCAACCTTGGTTCAGCGATTGTTGACTTAGGGAATAATTTAGCGACTACCGAATCAGAGATTACAGAGATGGGCTTACGTTTAGCTGGTGCAGGAAAACAAATTGGTATGACTGAAGGAGATATTGTAGGTTTTGCAGCGGCGCTATCATCTGTTGGTATAGAGGCCGAAGCGGGTGGTTCAGCGTTCTCTCGGTTAATGGTTCAAATGCAATTAGCAACAGAAACAGGTGTTGAAGCTTTTGCGCCGCTGAAACAAGCAGTAGCGGAGCAAGGCGTGTCTTGGGAATCTTTTGTGCATGCTGTAAACTGGGGTGGAAAAGAACTGACGGCAGTTTCTAAGCAAATGGGAATACCTACCTCAGAATTAAAAAAAATGTATAAAGAAGCCAGTAAAGCTTCAGGTAGTCTGGAAGATTTCGCGAATGTAACAGGTCGAACTGGAGAAGAGTTTGCACAATTATTCAAAAGCAATCCATCTCAAGCATTAATTGAATTTATCCAGGGCTTAAAAGACTCAGAAAAACACGGAATATCAGCTATTAAAGTGTTAGATGATATGGGAATTACAGAAGTTAGATTACGTGATAGTTTATTACGTGCGGCTAATGCAAGTGATGTCTTTGAAGGTGCTGTAAAACGAGGTAATTCAGCTTTTAAAGAAAATACAGCTCTAGCAAATGAAGCTGGTAAGCGTTACGAGACAACTGAAGCAAAACTTGGAATGTTAAAAAATGAATTCGTAAATATGGGAATAGATTTAGGTGGTCCTTTTGTAGATGCATTAAGAAGTGCACTACAGGCTTCTAAACCTTTAGTTGAAACTTTAGGAAAGATGGCAAAAGCTTTTTCAGAAGCCAATCCTAAAACTCAAGAATATATAATGAAAATGATTGCGTTAGCAGCTTCAGTTGGTCCCGTGTTAAAAGTCTTTGGAAAAATGACAAGCATTTTCGGAAAAACAATTTCAACAATGTTTGAAACCGCGGGAAATATCGATAGCAAGTGGAAGAAATTTATCAATAATCCTATTATTAGGGGTTCTAATAGCGCATTACAAGCTGTAAAAGGGTTTGTTTCTAAATATAAAGCAAATCTGGTTGGGCTTGAAAATGCGGGAGTCAATGTAAATGTACTAACAAGATTTACCACGTTAGGAGAGACTATTTCAGGTCTTTTTCCTACGTTAGATACATTTAGAGCAAATCTACGAGCAAGCCAAAGACAGCTAAATATGCTAGGGGAAGGGAATAAAGTTACTAACTTTTTCCGTTCTTTTTCTGCTTCTTTACAATTATCTAACAGTAAGTTAGCGAAATTTGCCTCTGTTGTTATTAATCCTGTAGGGTCGCTAAGAAACCTATCCTCTGCAGCTGGCAAATCGGGAACGGTTTTATCAGGGCTTGGCGTAGCTGCCTCAAAAGCAGGTGGAGGTTTTAGAACATTTGCGGTAACGGGTATACGATCTATAGCTAGTTTAACAGGAGCTATGTTGAGCAATCCCATAACAGCAATTTTAGTAGCAATAACCGCTACGATAGTTGGTGTAGTGCAAGCTTGGAAATCCAATTTTATGAACATTCAAGGCTACGTGAAAACTGCTTTTAGCGGAATAGTAAAATCGTTTAAAAGTGTACTTCCTAGCTCCTCGAGTGTTACTAAAACAATAAAAGGATTAGGAAATACCTTTAAATGGTTAGGTACTGGAGCAATTGTTGGTGTCACTTTTGCAATAGCAGGTTTTGTAGATGGATTACGTGCTATCGTTACTGTAGGAAAAACGGTAGTAAATGCAATAATGGCAATTTCAAACGGTGTAAAAGGACTTTGGAAACGATTAAAAGGCGATTCTAAAGGTGCTGATAAAGCATTTAAAGATATGAAGAAAAGCTTATCTGATATAGAAAAAGATTGGGATACAATGTTTTCTGATTCTGCCTTAAAAAAGGCTGCTAAAAGCACCGAAGAATTAGGTGAAAAGTCCAAAGACACTACGAAAGCAATTTCGTTAAATATGGAAGAAGCCTCTTCAAGTGTTGAAAATTATTCTTCAAAACTTGATGAAGCTAAACAGGCAATGACTGAACTTTTCTCACAGCAAAATGGTAGTACGGCTGGCGTAGAAACTTATTTCAAGAATACACTTGATTTAGTTACGAATTTAAAGGAACAACAGAAAAAGGCTGTTGAAACCTATAACAAGCAAATTGAAGCGGCAGAAGGAAAATCAGAAGCAGAGAAGCAAAAGATTTTTGCCAATGCTTCAAGCCAGTATATGAAAGCTGTTCAAACGAATAATAGTGATTTATTGAAGGTATATACTGATTATTCTAACCAATTGAAGAATAATAAAACAGTAGAGGGTCAAGAATTGACAGAACAGCAAAGAGCTACTTTGCAAAATCAAACGAATATTATTCGGGATCAATTATTACAACAGAACCAACAATTTGTTGAGGCTGGTATGAATAAGTTGGCTAATAAACAAGCATTAAGCGAGCAAGAAAAAGAACAAACTTTGACAAGCTTGCGAACGCTTGGAGAAATTCAAGCGCAACAAGTGCAAGAAAATAACGCCCAAATTCAGCAACTAGAAATACAAAAGAACCAAGCAAAAACGGAATCTGAAAAAGCAGCTTTCCAAAATCAAATTACACAATTACAAACGCAAAATGCTCAAATACGACAAAGTGAATTAGAGCAAGGAGCTCAACTTCTAGCGATTATTTCACAAAATGGTGCAAATAAAATTGCAGTGACAGCTGATAATTTAGCACAACTTAAAGGCGTTACAGACCAACAGCTTTTAGGCATTTATCAATCTTATGTAAATAATGGTGCTAGCATTGACCAACAAATGGCTTTATTGGCAGGAATGCTACGTCAACGAGGGATTGATGGCTCTAACGGACTAGTTCAGGGATTGCAAAGTAATGATCCAACGAAGTGGGCGAATATGTCAAGAGCTGACATTGTTAATACTTTACAAGCGTTGCCTCCTGACTTATTTAGAAATGGTCAAGACGGAAAAAACCAGTTAATTGATGGATTAAACTCTGGGAAAACACAACTTAATAATGTTGGTAAAGAATTGATGTCTTCGATGAATAGTGGTCAATCTTCGCAAAAATCTAATTCTAAGAAAGCTGCCGCTGATAATAGTAGTGCAGCTGCTTCTGGAACAAGAAGTAAAAGTAATGAACATAAAAATGCTGGTAAAAGCAATGCTCAACAGACAAATGCTGGAACGAATTCTGAAAAAGGAAATGCGAAGAATTCTGGAAGTCAGCTAGGTGCGGCAACAATTCAAGGATATTTAACTCAGTTACCCCCTGCAAATAATGCTGGAAGGTCTTTAGGAAATGCGGTAAGTCAGGGTGCAGGTTCTGTAGATATGAGCCCTGTAGGTTCAAATATGGCTAGAGGTGTTGCTTCTGGTATTCGTGCAAGTCAGGGCGAAGCAGTGGCTGCTATGCAAAATTTAGTAGCCGCCGTTAATGCAGAAGCACAGAAAAAAGCAAAAATTAAATCACCATCACGCCTATTGAAATATGATGTTGGTGTTTTCCTTGCACAAGGTGTAGCTGCAGGTATTCGAGAAGATACGTCGGTTGCCGTACAAAGTGCAAAAGATATGATTTCAAGTATTCATCAATCTATTACGGGTAGCCGTTTGATGAAACGTTCAAATGCAATTGAGGTAAAACACTCTATAGATAATACGCCAATGGGAAAAATGGTAGAAATTTTAGAAGAAATACGACATTTAACTGTTGTGATGGATACTGGCCAAGTAGTGGGAGCGCTAGGTAGCCCAATGAATCTTAATTTAGCAGAACAACAAAAGCAAGATGGGAGGTATCGTAGTTGATTGAAATTGTAGAATATATGGCCAAAGGTCGTTTTAATAGCAAAGAACACGGTTTCTACATTATTGAACACGATGCTCCTTCAGCGGAAGAAGTGGAAATTATTGAACAGATCCCTTTCATGCAAGGTCAGTATGATTTTTCCATGCTTACAGGAGAACGAATTTTTAGTAATCGCATTGTCACTGTTACTTTTTGGCGACCTAATACGCCATACGAAGAACGAAAGGCATTAGAGGCGAAAGTAAAAGAAGAATTGATGATGGATGGAATTGATTACATTGATGATTCTTGGTTACGTTCAGGGCTTCGCTGGTATGGAAAATGCAAAAGTGTGAAAGCAGAAGATGACTCGTCAAGTAATTCATTAACGTTAACCGTAGAATTTGACGTGTATCCTTTTGCTTTAAGGGAAAATATTTCTTATTCCGATGTCTTTGACGATGACTATTTCACAGACGATAGCGCCGACAATTGGACAGGCTACTATATTCACGGAAAAAGAGAAATTTTTCTTATCAATATGGGAGCAAATGCTTCTAGTCCAACAATAAAGGCAACGTCTACAATGCAATTAACTACTGATGACGGAATAACAATAAAAGTTCCGAAAGGCGAATCGCAAGATTATTTCTTTAAATTAAAAAGAGGGACTAACCACTTAACTATTTATGGCGAAGGTCATATCTCTTTCTTTATGTCTAGTGAGGTGATGGTCTAATGTATCGAGTATTATTGTTTGATAATCCGAACAGAAAGAATCCAAAGATTGTTCATGAGCCATATAGCTATGGTGAGAAAATCAAAGATAGTGAAGTATATTTATCGCTTAACGGATTAGGAATTTCTACTTTTGAATTTACCTTTAATATTAACAATAAATACTATCAAAAGATTGAGCCGATTATTCACTTTATCCAGATTGTGGATGTTACAAGAAATAAAGAAATTTTTTATGGTAGAGTTGCTAAAATCACGAATAAAATGGAAGCATCAGGAAGCTTTTCTCAAACTCTCTTAGCGGAGGATGAGAAAGCTTTTTTATATGATTCTGTTCAAACCTATATGAAACCAACACGGATGACTGTATCTGCTTATTTACAAAAAATACTCGATGCACACAATAAACAAGTTGAAGCGCATAAGCAGTTTCGGCTTGGTGAAGTGAATGTTGTAGATAATGGGGACTTGCTAAGAGGATTAGGCTATCAAAGTACAGCTGATACCATTAAAGAAAAATTGTTGGATAGGCTGGGCGGTACGTTAACACTTCGACGTGTTGGGAATATAAATTATTTAGATTATCTATCTAATTATGGTGTGAACAGTGAAACTCCTTTACAGTTAACCAAAAATCTAAAAAGTGCTACTCGAGATATTGATATTTCTGAATTGTTTACAAGGATTGTGCCCGTCGGTCAAGATATTGAAGATACGTCAAATACTGATATTGAAGTGGGAACAGATTTTTCACGACCTAAATACACCATCGAAAAAGTAAATGGCGGTAAGAATTACCTTGATGATGAAGCGTTAATCAAAAAATTTGGATTAAACACGGGCATTGTAGAATTTTCAAATGTCAAAGACCCATCAATTTTAAAACGTCGAGGGTTGCAATGGCTAAAAGACCAAAGCTTGATGTTGGTAACTTGGACAGTTGAAGCCATTGAGTTAGGGCTATTGGATAAACGGTATGAATTAATCACTTTAGGAAACAGTTATAAAGTAGATAATCAATTTATTTATGCTGTAGAACGATTACAAGTGATTGAGAAAAAATTTAGTATTTTAGAACCGCAAAAGGTTACTTTGACTATTGGTTCGAAAAAGAAAAAACTGACCGATTATCAAAACGAAATAAAAGCTATTCAATCCAATTTAGTAAACGTAAAAAAATTTGCGACGGCAGGAGTTCAAAACATATCAGAGTTGATAAAAAGACAGGAAGAATTTGACAATGATTTATCTGTTCAAAGTAGTAAAGTTAGTTCTTTGGAAGACTTAACCAGTGAATTATCAACAACCGTGACAGAATCGACGGAAGCCTTTAAACAATTAGCAAGTGATTTAACAAATACAGTCGAATCTGTAGGTACTGCTCAAACTGAGATGAAAAAGGCGTTAGACGATTTAATTAAGCGCGTAGAGAAATTAGAAAAATAAGAGAGGTGAGACGGTTGGCACAAGAATTTAAGGATACTCGACCAACAAATGAACCAAATACAACAGTTGATTATCAAGACCCGACCGATGTCGATGAGGTGCAAGATGAAATAAAAAACGGTGTGATTGATCCTATTTCTCAAACGTTCGCTTTGTGGATTCGAACAAAGATGTATCGACGACATGTTCGAGAATCTTTAGCTCGTATGATGGAGTATACCAGTGTTTTATTTAATAAAATAAAGGCTATTTCTGAAAATACAGAAAAACGCCAATCTAAAGTAGAACAACGTCAAACCAATTTAGAGGAACGTTTTAAAGATGTAATCGCAAATGCTACAACAGATAGCGAAGTTATCGATGCTCGAAGTAGTGAACGTTTGGGAAATTTTAAAACGTTAGATGAACGGCTAGAATATTTTGAAAATATCATTGCTTCTGTAATTCCAGTTGGTTTTGATGTAACTATTGTTCACAATTTAGGAGCTCAACCAGTCGTTAATGTTCGTACTTGGACACATGGTATAGGTGTACTGCCTTTAGGTACAGAACCAACAGGATTATTTGGCGGTAGTGCTTCTCAATCAATTCAATGTACGGTAAAACATGTGAATTCTTCTGAATGTATTGTGACTATTCCGCTAGATTATAAAACAGATTCTCTACCAGTAAAAATTGATGAGCATAAGTATTTACTTATTGATGGTCAGAATAGCCGATCTATTGTATTTGACTTAATTTTATAAGAAAGGACGTTGTGAATATGGATTTAACTAGAATTTATAGAGGGATGGAGAACGGGGCAGAATCGATTGAAGAAAATTTCAATAAAATTGGTGCAGCCGTTGATAGCACCTCAAGAACTTTCCAAAAAATCACCAAAAAAGAACCGTTGTGGACAGGTGCATGGTATGGCGGAGCTGCAGGAAACGGTAATGTTCCTTCTAAATCGCTATCGGAGTGTGAGAACGGGTGGATTTTCCAATGGCAAGAATATAAAAAAGACGGCACCTTAAACGGTGCATGTTATCACTTTTTCTTAGTACCTAAACAGCATGCGCAGAATCCAGGTTCTGGAGGAGTTATTTTTCTTTTACATGGATACAACGCTAATAGTTTAGTGCGGAAATATTTATATGTTAAGGATACTAAAATTACTGGTAATGATATAAATGCCTCTTCTAGTGATACAGCTGGTTCAGGCAGTAAAATGTTTGCGTTAAGTGCGATTTATGAATACTAGGAGGAAAGAGAACATGAAAATTTGGATTGATGATATTCAAGGTTATTTAGACGGATATTCCACAATGGAACAACCGAATAAAATTGAACTTGAAGTAGAAAAAGAACCAACAGATTTTTATAATTATCGCTGGAACGGGACAAGCTTAATATACGATCCTAACAATGTGCCAGAACCAGAGCCCGCACCACCAACCGACATTGAGGTATTACAAGCCGAAAATGCGGAATTAAAACAATTGAATTCAAAACTTATGATTAATGACATGAATTTAAAAAAAGAGCTTTCAGAAGTAACGAAGAAAGCAGATAATTTTGCGCAAATTAGTGCAAAATCAATGCTTGCGATTAATCAATTAACCAATCAGGTAAAAGAAATTAACGAAAAATTAGCAGAAGGAGTGGAATAAAATGTTTACATTTGATGACATTAAAATGATGTATGACTGGGGCTGTTTTACAGATGAACAAGTAATGGAGTTTGTCCCACTTTGCATTACAGAAAAAGAAGCGAAAGAAATTGTCGGAAAGTAGGTAAGTAGCAATGATTGAAGAGTTTGTGAGAGGTTTATTAACGAATCCAGAGCAAGTAACGTTTACTACTCTATTTGTTGGTTTATTTATTTGGGTGATGAAACAAAATAGTGATCGCGAACGTAATTATCAAGAAACAATTGGAAAGCTTGCGGACTCGTTAAAAGATGTTGAGGACATCAAGACGACAGTAGAAAAAATTCATGAAAAATTAAATTGAGGTATGGCTCTAAGCCATGCCTTTTTATTATTAATTTTAGGAAGGTGTTTTTATGAAAAAAACTGTTAAATTATTAGTAGCTGTCGGAATGGGATTAAGTTTTATGTTACCAATTGGCGCAAATGCTTACCAAATTGAACAAGACCCAATCAATTTCGGTGGCTATTTCCCTGGATATGCAACTAACGAATTGATTGTATTGCATGAGTCAGGAAATGGAAATAATGTCGGTCCAAATAGTTTAGACAATGAAACGGCATATATGAAACGAAACTGGCAAAATGCGTACGTTTCATATTTTGTTGGTTCTGGTGGTCGAGTGAAACAGTTAGCGCCAGCAGGACAAATTCAATGGGGCGCAGGACAAACAGCGAATGCAAAAGCCTATGCTCAAATCGAATTAGCACGAACGAATAACAAAGAAACGTTCAAGAAAGACTATGCAGCCTATGTTAATTTGATTCGTGATTTAGCAACTCAAATCGGCGCAACATTTGATTTAGATGATGGTACAGGATACGGAATTGTATCGCACGATTGGGTATCTAAAAATTGGTGGGGCGATCATACAGATCCTTACGGTTATTTAGCAAGTTGGGGAATTAGTAAAGCACAATTAGCACAAGACTTACAAACTGGACTTCCAGAAGACGGTCATGATGTTATTGTAAACCCCGGCAAACCAAACAAGCCTAAATATAAAGTAGGGCAGAACGTTCGCTTTACAACGATCTATAAAAATCCAGATGCGCCAATCGAGCAACATATCAATGCAAATACTTTATGGACACAAGTTGGTACAATCACACAGAAATTAGACGGTCGTAAAAATCTATATCGGATTGAAAATAGCGGTAAATTATTAGGATACGCGAACGATGGCGATATTGCGGAGCTTTGGGAAAATAGCAAACCTAAGCCAGCTAAAGTTTTTACTATCGGTGTAAATGAAGGGATTGTGTTACGTACTGGCTCACCTAGTCTGTATGCGCCAGTATATGGTATCTGGCCAAAAGGTGCGCAATTTAGATATGATTCAGTCCATGTAGCTGACGGCTATGTTTGGTTAGGTGGAACAGATTCAAATGGAACAAGAATTTACATTCCTGTTGGTCCAAATGATGGTGATCCAAATAATACTTGGGGAACTGGTTATTAAGAAATAAGAAAATCCCTACTTCTCATTACTAGAGGTAGGGATTTTTTCAACGGTAAATTATGTTGAGATTTTTTTATTCTTATAGGTAAAAATGACCATACTTTGACCATACACTTTAAGAAAATATAGAAACTATCAGAACATAGGATTTAATACAAATCCCTATTTTATAAGTGTTGAAGAAAATTAGGGATTGTTAGAAAAATTAAATTTTAAAGTATCAGTTTATCCAGTAGCTAACTAATACGATTAAAAAGCTGAATCTGCGGATTCAGCTTTTTTTGTCTTGCATAAAGGGTTAGCCGGAAAATAAAGAAACATCTCAAAATAAAAAAAATCTCACATTGGGTTTAACTGCTTGTCTGACAAGGTTAATTGATGATATATTTAATGTAATAACAAGCATGTTATAAAATAATTGAGTCAAAAGAAAGAAGGGTATTATGCAGAAGAATTTTAGTGTAGTAAAGAAGTACGTGAATTTGATTTTGGATATTGTATTAGGGATTTTAGGAGTTTTCTTATTAGTATTTATGGCTAGTTATTTAGTTGACCTCGCTACATATCTCATGAAGCCAATGACGCCGGATAATTTTTCAGTTATCATGCAAGAAATTATTTCATTCTTTATGTTATTTGAGTTTATTATGATGATTCTTCGCTATATTCAAGAAGGACACCATATTCCGATTCGTTATTTGATTTTAATTTGTTTAACCGCAATTTTACGTCAATTAATGGTTGCACATGGCGATGGCTTGCAGACCTTATTGTTATCTTTATCAATTCTTTTACTAGTGGTTGTGCTATTTATTCTCGGGTTAAATGGCAGCAAATTTTATACGCTAGGAAAAGCGAAAGTAGAAGAAGATCACGAGCAAGATTTTCATCATTAATCGAACATAATCAAAGACCGTCCAATGTGAGAATTTTTCTCTAACGTGGGGCGGTCTTTTTAATGCATAGTTAAATAGTTAACTCAATCAGTTCAATTGTTGGTAAGACACCGAAGCGTGCGCTGATTTTAGTGGTTCCGATTCCTGGGTGAACAATTAGCGGCGTTTCATCTTCTAAATGATAAAGCCCATGTGTATATTTTTTAGCAAGCTGATTTTTGTAAGTGAAAAAAGGCAAGCGAATCTGTCCGCCGTGACTATGTCCTGCTAAAATGAGGTCAATGTTTTTGTTGACTGCTGAGTCTGCGACATCTGGCTCATGGGTTAGTAGCAGAGTGGGCGTTCCAGTAGGGCGGTTGACTAAAGCTGCAGCTAAGTCGGTTTGTCCATATAACGAATCTTCTAAACCAGCGACGTACAAGGAGATACGGTGTGAGACAGGCAGTAATTTGCCCGTGTTTTTTAGTACGGTAAAGTCGGCAGCTTCTAAGATTGTTTCGTAAAAATTGGTATCTAACCCGCTATACTCGTGGTTGCCATAAATAGCGAATTTGCCATAAGGGGCGTTAATTTTACGGAAAAGTTGACTCACTTCATCCTGAATTTCGATACCGAAACGGGCATAATCATCAAATAAGTCTCCTGTAAAAACGACTATGTCTGGTTGTAATGTATTTGTTTTTTCAACAATCTGTTTTAAGGCCTTCACAGAATAATTCTTTTTTAAATGAATATCAGAGAGTTGAACAATCCGTAAGGTTTTCCCTGATTCTGTTACTTTAATTTGATTTTTGTGTATGACTAAGCAGTTAGGTTCAATAAAAAAACTATAGCTTAAAATGCCGATAATAATGAAAAATAGTGCCAGAAATAAATAAACGTTCATAATTTCCTCCTTGAAGTCGCTAAATTAGTTTACTACAAAAGTGTTAAGCAAAAAATAAGGAAAGGTAAAATTTTCAGTAAACTTTCTCGATGAAGTTTTTTGGTGATTCATGCTTTTCTGAAGTAAATTTGCTATAATGAAAAATGAGAAAAAAGAAAGAAGGTCGAACCAATGATGGCAAGAGTCGAAAAGTTACGGGAGTTAATGAAAGAAAATAATTTACAAGGATTTTTAGTGACAAGTCCGTATAATTTACGTTATTTAACCAATTTTACTGGGACAACAGGCTTGGCAATGATTACATTAGATAAAGCTTTTTTTGTAACGGATTTTCGTTATACGGAACAAGCTGCGGAACAAGCAACTGGTTTTACTATCGTTAAAAACACAGGACATATTTTTGACGAAGTAGCAGATTTAGCTGAACGTTTGCAATTAGATAATTTAGCTTTTGAAGAAACGCAAGTTAGTTTCGCTGATTATAGCTTATTGGAAGAAATTTTACCATGTGAATTAGTTCCTGTAATGGGTTTGATTGAAGAATTAAGAGAAGTGAAAGATGAAGAAGAAGTAGCGATTATTGAAAAAGCGTGTGCCATCGCGGATCAAGGATTTGCCTTTGTCTTAGAGATGATTAAACCTGGAATGACAGAGATTGAAGTGGCTAATCAATTAGATTTCTTCATGCGTTCAAAAGGAGCCAGTGGTGTTTCTTTTGAGACAATTGTGGCCAGCGGTCTACGTTCAGCGATGCCACATGGCGTTGCTAGCCATAAAGTCATCGAAAAAGGTGATTTAATCACTTTGGATTTCGGCTGTTATTATGAAGGCTATGTTTCTGATATGACACGGACATTCGCTATTGGTAGTATTCAGCCAAAACTAAAAGAAATTTATGATATTGTTTTAGAAGCACAATTAAAAGTGTTAGCAGAAGCTAAACCTGGGTTGACGGGCATTCAATTAGATGCGATTGCACGGGATCATATTGCTTCCTATGGCTATGGCGATGCGTTTGGTCACAGCACTGGTCATGGCATTGGGTTAGAAATTCATGAAGGACCAAATGTTTCATTCCGAGCAGACAAACAGTTTGTACCAGGGAATGTGATTACGGACGAACCTGGAATTTATTTGCCAGGAATTGGTGGCGTGCGTATTGAGGACGATTTATTGATTACTGCTGAAGGTAATCGTGTATTGACACATGCGCCAAAAGAATTAATCATTTTATAAAGGTTGGGAGAATATGGATATCCAAGAGTATCAGCGGTTTATTAGCGCGTTTTATAAAAAACGTAACTGGTATCAATATGATCCGTTCATTCGTTCCAACTTTTTAACAGAAGAAGTCGGCGAAGTGTGTCGGGCCATTCGGACAATTGAAATTGGCCGTGATCGACCGGATGAAACAGTTTTGGCGGATGAAGAGAATCTGGAAAATTTAACGGAAGAGTTAGGCGATGTGTTGGATAATTTATTTATTTTAGCGGATAAATATGACATCTCTTTAGAAATGATTATGCAAAAGCATCGGACGAAACTAATGGAACGTTATCCTGAAGAATAAAGACGTAAAAATAAGAAAGCCAAAATTACTTGGTCTTTCTTATTTTTACGTCTAAAGGCTTGGATTAGAAATTTATGACAAGAAATTATCTGTTCTTTTAGTCAGAACTTAGCTTTTCTGGTAGCGAAATAGGCTAATTAATGATAAACTAAGAACGAGTATTGATAAGCAAAATTTGGACGTTCTTTCACAACTAACTGAAGAAACCAGTGTTGTTTTAATTTTTAAGAATCATCCGTTGCTTAAAAGAGAATCCTTAAGAGACTTAGTGATTCATCAAATAAATCGTTTATTTAACGATTTTGTGCGTAATAGATAAGGAGGACAACCAAATGTCAGAAGAAAAAAATCTTGTAATCAATGCAAACGATTCTTTAGGAGAAATCGTGATCGCTCCTGAAGTCATTGAAGTAATTATCGGAATCGCTGCTTCAAAAGTAGAGGGCGTTTATGGGATGCGTGGCACGTTCGCCAATAATGTGAATGAATTATTAGGCCGTGCAGCACACGGCAAAGGTGTATATTTACGAACAGAAGAAGAAGGCTTAAAAGTCGATATCTATTGTTACTTGAACTACGGTGTTTCTGTGCCAAAAGTTGCATTAGAAATGCAAGACCGTGTGAAACAACAAGTCTTATTTATGACAGATATTGATTTAGTTGAAGTGAATATTCATGTTGTAGCGGTAGTACCTGAAAAAATCCCTCAACCAGACTTAAATGAATTATTCCCAGAAGATGAAGATGGAGAAGAGAATGAGTAAAACAGAATTAACCCGTCACGAGATTCGTGAAAAAGCGCTCCAAGCCCTTTTTCCTTTAGATTTTAATGCTGATTTAACCAAACAAGATGCCATTGATTATGCATTGGCTTATGATAATCGGGAAATCGTCAGTGAAGATGGCGAAGACCTAGTCCCTACGTATTTAGATTTACTTGTCGGCGGTGTGTGTAGCCGCAAAGCAGAATTAGATGAAGTGATTACGAACCATTTAGGTAATAACTGGTCTATGCAACGCTTAGCAAAAATAGATATTGTTATTTTACGTTTAGCTATTTTTGAAATGCTATACGTTTCAGATGTGCCAAACATTGTGGCATTAAATGAAGCCGTTGAGTTAAGTAAAAAATACAGCGACGACCGTTCACGTAAATTTGTTAATGGTGTGTTATCAAATGTAATGAAAGAAATTGATTCAGAGGCGTAAGCTCTGAATCTTTTTTTACTATCTAACTGGTGTTAAGATACTGGGTTATATGCTAAAATAAATACTATTAAAGAAGTAAAGAAACAATAGAGGGAGCGAAGGAATGAGTACAGTAATTAACGGTCGTGAATTAGCAGATCAAATGCAAGCAGAGATTCAAAAAGATGTAGAAAAGATGACACAACAAGGCATCCAACCAGGATTAGTTGTTTTATTAGTTGGAGAAAATCCTGCCAGCCAAACGTATGTGAGAAATAAAGAACGTGCAGCAGCCAAAATTGGCATTCTGTCAAAGGTCGAAAAACTGCCAGAAACTATTTCAGAAGAAGAATTATTGGCTGAGATTGACAAATATAATCAAGATTCACGCTTTCATGGCATTCTTGTACAACTACCTTTGCCAAAACATATTGATGAAGAAAAGATTTTATTAGCGATTGATCCCAAAAAAGATGTAGATGGGTTCCATCCAATGAATTTAGGCCGTTTGTTTGTAGGCAAACCTGAAATGATTCCTTGCACGCCGTATGGAATTATGAAGATGTTTGAAGCCTATGATATTGATTTAACAGGTAAACGTGCGGTGGTTATTGGTCGAAGTAATATTGTTGGCAAGCCAATGGCACAATTATTGTTAATGAAAAATGCGACCGTGACGATTGCCCATTCTAAAACTGAACATTTAGCAGAAGTTGCAAAAGAAGCGGATATTTTAGTTGTAGCAATTGGACGCGGGCATTTTGTCACCAAAGAGTTCGTGAAACCAGGTGCGGTAGTGATTGATGTGGGTATGAATCGCAATCAAGAAGGAAAACTGATTGGTGATGTAGCATTCGATGAAGTTTCTGAAATTGCAAGCTATATCACACCAGTTCCCAAAGGTGTTGGCCCAATGACGATTACCATGTTAATGTATCAAACAGTCGAGGCAGCAAAAAAACAAAAGTAAGGTGAAAAAATGACGCAACAGTATTTAACAGTAACAGCCTTAACGAAATATTTAAAACGTAAATTTGATGCAGACCCTTACTTAGGACGTGTCTATTTAACAGGTGAAATTTCGAACTTTCGCTTCCGAGCGAACGCGCATCAGTACTTCAGTTTAAAAGATGATCATGCGAAGATTTCTGCAATTATGTTTAAATCAGCCTTTCAAAAATTGAAGTTTCAACCAAAAGAAGGCATGAAAGTCATGGTGGTGGGGCGGATTTCGCTTTATGAAAACAGCGGTTCCTATCAAATTTATATTGAACATATGGAACCAGATGGTGTAGGTGCACTTTATCAAGCATTGGCAGAATTAAGAGAAAAACTAGGAAAAGAAGGACTTTTTGAAGGGCCTAAACAACAGTTGCCTCGTTATCCCAAACGAATCGCTGTGGTTACAAGTCCTAGTGGTGCTGTCATTCGGGATATCATTACGACAGTCAAAAGACGGTATCCGATTGCACAACTGGTCCTTTTTCCAACCTTGGTCCAAGGCGAGCAGGCGGCGGATGACATTGTGCGGAACATTCAGCGAGCCGATGCGCAAGGCGATTTTGATACGATGATCATCGGCCGTGGCGGTGGTTCAATCGAGGATTTATGGCCATTTAATGAAGAAAAAGTGTCTCGGGCCATTCATGCTGCCACCACACCGATTATTTCATCGGTTGGTCACGAAACAGATGTGACAATTGCCGATATGGTAGCAGATGTTCGTGCAGCAACGCCAACGGCAGCAGCGGAACTAGCGGTACCAGTTTTAAATGAAGAACTATTAAGAATTAGTGAACGGCGTAGTCGTTTAGAACAAAGCTTTTTATATCTCTTACAACAACGAACAGAACGTTTCCAACGACTACAAAATTCTTATGTGTTTAAGCAACCTGAGCGGCTTTATGAAGGTCAAACGATTAAATTAGATCGAATGACGCAACGTCTTTTCCAAGCAATGACAACGATTCATCACCAAAAACAACGTCAAGCCCAAGGAATTATCGCTCAATTGCAACAACAGACACCAAAGGGACAATTAAGAGAAAGTCAGCAACAATTGGCATTTTTACAACGAAACTTGCAAACACAAATGACACAATTGTTCCTAAACAAACAAAAGCAATTCACGTCTGCTGTTCAACAATTAGACTTACTCAGCCCACTCAAAATTATGGGTCGAGGATATAGTTATACTACAAAAGAGGACCGTGTCGTTAAAACTGTTACCGAGTTACAGCCAGCAGATCAATTAACGATTCATTATGCTGACGGTACAGTTCAAGCAAACGTCGAAACAATAACAGCGAAAAAAGAGGAGTTTTAACATGCCAGCAAAAGAAAAAACGTTTGAAGAATCATTAAATGCCTTAGAAGAAATCGTTCAGCGCTTAGAACGAGGAGATGTTCCTTTGGAAGAAGCCTTAGCTGCCTTTCAAGAGGGCATGGCATTAAGTAAACAATGTCAAGATACATTGGAAAAAGCGGAAAAAACTTTAACGAAAATGATGACAGAAAACAATGAAGAAATTGTTTTTGAAGAGAGCGAGGAAGCGTAATGACGAATTTTAGTCAACAGCATTTACCGTTGGTTGAAAAAGTCATGGTCGATTTTATCGCAGAATATACTGAAAATGAGCGTTTGAAAGAAGCAATGCTCTACTCAATACACGCAGGTGGCAAACGATTACGCCCGCTATTAGTGTTAACAACAGTGGCCGCTTTTCAAAAAGAGATGGAAACACAAGACTATCAAGTGGCTGCCTCTTTAGAGATGATTCATACGTATTCATTAATTCATGATGATTTACCAGCAATGGACGATGATGATTTACGTCGTGGCAAACCAACCAATCATAAAGTGTTTGGTGAAGCGACTGCCATTTTAGCAGGGGACGGCTTATTAACAGGCGCGTTTCAGTTACTTTCTTTGAGTCAATTAGGCTTAAGTGAAAAAGTTTTACTGATGCAACAACTGGCAAAGGCAGCGGGGAATCAAGGCATGGTTGCCGGCCAAATGGGTGATATTGAAGGAGAAAAGGTCAGCTTGACTTTAGAAGAGTTAGCGGCTGTTCATGAAAAGAAAACCGGAGCGCTAATTGAATTCGCCTTAATTGCTGGGGGCGTATTAGCCAATCAAACAGAAGAAGTCATTGGTTTACTGACACAGTTTGCGCATCACTATGGCTTGGCTTTTCAAATTCGTGATGACTTATTAGATGCCACAAGTACAGAAGCAGATTTAGGTAAAAAAGTAGGCCGAGATGAAGCGTTGAATAAAAGTACGTATCCAGCTCTTCTAGGGATTGCTGGCGCGAAAGATGCGCTAACACATCAATTAGCAGAGGGCAGCGCTGTTTTAGAAAAAATCAAAGCAAATGTTCCCAACTTTTCAGAAGAACATTTAGCAAACTTGTTAACTCAGTTACAATTGAGATAGAAAGAAGGCACTTATGAAAAAAGAACGCGTCGATGTCTTGGCGTTTAATCAAGGATTATTTGAAACACGAGAAAAAGCAAAACGCAGCGTGATGGCTGGTTTAGTTTACAATGATAAAAATGAACGTTTAGATAAACCAGGGGAAAAAATTTCTGTGGAGACACCCTTACATACTAAGGGCCAAGTAATGCCTTATGTTTCTCGTGGGGGCTTAAAACTAGAGAAGGCACTAAATGTTTTTGCAATCAACGTTCAAGGCAAAACAATGTTAGATATTGGTTCCTCCACAGGTGGTTTTACCGATGTTGCTTTACAAAATGGGGCTCGTTTGAGTTACGCTTTAGATGTTGGCTATAACCAACTAGCATGGAAAATTCGGCAAGATGAACGCGTGGTGGTAATGGAACGTACCAATTTTCGCTATAGTAAACCTGAAGATTTCACTGAAGGGGTGCCGGATATTGCAACGATTGATGTTTCCTTTATTTCATTACGCTTAATTTTGCCACCTCTTCATGATATTTTGAAAAAAGGCGGTAGTGTGGTGGCGTTAATTAAGCCACAATTCGAAGCTGGCAAAGAGTTTGTTGGGAAAAAAGGAATCGTGCGTGATCCAGAAACCCATCAAATGGTTGTGGAGGAAATTACACGCTTTGCCATGAATAACGGTTATGATGTGAAAAACTTAGATTTTTCACCAATCACTGGTGGCGAAGGAAACATTGAATTTTTGGCACACTTAGTTTCTGTTGAAGGAGAAGGATCCTATCAAGCAACAGAATCTATTGAAGAAGTTGTCGCGCATGCGCATCAAAAATTAGCGGAATGATGAGAAAAGTTAGAAGAAAGAAGTGGACGCCTATAGGTGAAAGCTTCTTTTTTGTATAAATCTAGTAATTCATCTTTTAAAATGCATAAAAATAAGCTATGATGAGGGCAAGAGTAAACTGAAAAGGAGAGCGGCGCCATGAGAAAGCAAGATAGACACCGTTTAATTACACGTTTATTGACTGAAAAAAATATTCAAAAGCAAGAAGATTTTGTCAACTATTTACAAGAAAAGGGCGTAGCTGTTACACAAGCAACGATTTCTCGCGACATTAAAGATATGAAACTGATTAAAGTTCCTTCTGCAGAAGGGGGTTATCGATATAGCCTTCCATTAGAAACACAAGCTAATACGAGTGCTAAACTTGCAAAGCTTTTAAAAGATGCCTTTGTAGCTGCAGAACAAATGGAAAAATATGTCGTATTACGAACCATTCCTGGCAATGCGGCGGCGTGTGGTAGTTTAATCGAAAAGAATTACCAGGAGAAACTTTTTGCCGTCATCAACGATGATGATAGTGTTCTCATGATTGCACGAACTGAGGAGGCGGCAGAAAAACTTCATAAAGAGCTGCTAAGCTATCTATAAAGAATGAGGTGAACAAGATGTTACAAGAACTTTCCGTGAAAAATTTTGCGATTATCTCTTCGTTACAATTAGAGTTTCAAATGGGTATGACCGTTTTAACGGGAGAAACGGGTGCGGGGAAATCCATCATTATTGATGCAATGGGATTACTCACAGGCGGACGCGGCTCCAGTGACTATATTCGTCAAGGAGCAAATAAATGCACCTTAGAAGGACTTTTTTCAATGCCGAAAAGTCAAGAATTAAAGCAATTATTAGAAGAATTAGGTATTGAAACAGAAGAAGATTCTTTAGTGATTCAACGAGATATTTCCGCTTCTGGTAAAAATGTTTGCCGTGTCAACGGACGAATTGTCAACATTACTAATTTAAAAAGAATTGGGGAATATTTAGTAGATATTCATGGCCAAAATGAACATCAAGAATTGATGCAAAGTGAACGCCATATTGATATGTTAGATGAATTTGGTGGGAAAAAGCTTTTAGCAGTCAAAGAAAAATATACACAGGCGTATCAAGAGTATCGCGCACTCGAAGCCAAAGTCAGAAAGCGACAAAAAAATGAAAAAGAATTTGCCCAAAGAATGGACATGCTTCATTTTCAAAGTGATGAAATTGCTAGTGCACAGTTAGTCGCTGGCGAAGAAGAACAATTGTTAGAAGAACGCAATAAACTGAACAATTTTCAAAAGATTGCTGATGCACTGACGATTAGTTATGCCGCGCTAAATGGTGAAGACGATAGTAGTTTGGATAAAATCGGAACAAGTATGAATGAACTCGCTTCGATTGAATCCCTTGATCCAGAATATAAATCATTGTCAGATACTGTTCAAAATGCTTACTACTTACTACAAGAAGCTAGTGGAGATCTTTCTAGGTTGATTGATGGCTTAGAACTAGATGAAGGCCGCTTGAATGAAGTAGAAAATCGTTTGGAATTAATCCGTCAAATGAAACGTAAATATGGTGATTCGATCGAAACGATTTTATCTTACTATGAAGAAATCACCAAAGAGTTAGCAGAGGCTGATTTTTTGGAAGGTGGTACAGGTGACTTAGAAGCGTTGCTTGCAGAGAAACAACAAGCGGCTCATCAACAAGCGTTAGCTTTACGAAAAGAACGAAAGCGCCTAGCCAAAGAGCTTGAACAACAAATTTTAACCGAATTAAAAGAACTATATTTGGAGCGAACTGAATTTGAAGTCCGATTTACAGAACTTGAGCATTTACAAGAAAATGGCTTAGACGGAGTAGAATTTTATATTACTACTAACCCAGGGGAACCATTAAAACCGTTAGTTCGGGTGGCTTCTGGCGGAGAACTTTCGCGAGTGATGCTGGCTATGAAAACAATCTTTTCTCAAACACAAGGGATCACTAGTATTGTTTTTGATGAAGTGGATACAGGAGTCAGTGGCCGAGTAGCACAGGCGATTGCCGATAAAATTTATCAAATTTCAGAAAATTCGCAGGTGTTGTGTATCACGCACTTGCCCCAAGTGGCGGCCGTTGCCGATGAACATTATTTTATTGAAAAAGAAATTGTGGCGGGTCGGACAGAAACAAGCGTCCGAATTTTATCTGAAAAAGAGCGAGTAAACGAAATTGCGCGTATGCTCGCAGGAAGTGAAATTACGAAATTAACCATTGAACATGCACAAGAGCTGTTGGCGATGGCGAAAAAATAGCCGCTCTATTTGAGCAAGTAAAAAAACAGCCCCTTCTATCAATTGAAGGGGCTGTTTTTTTACTTTTAATGTGTGAAAAAGTTCTCCAGTTTAAAGACTAAGAATCGCTGTTAAAACAGTTGAACCTACAATTGCGATCAGCATTAGCCAAACCACGACTTTCGTGATTTTTGAAAAGCGACTTTGTTCTTTGTCGTTCATAAATGACACGTCCTTTTTAATTTCTGCTAATAGTGTACAACCTTTTCCTGAAAACAGCAACCTAAAGTTATAAGAGATTCTTTTTCTTTAAAATTCGAATACTAATTACGCAGATTAAGGTAGTGATAGCAAAAATAATCCAAAAAGAATATTCATGCTCTGCAAAAGGGAGTTTCACATTCATGCCGTAAATTCCTCCGATGATGGTTGGAATGGTCAGGACAATTGTTAAGGATGTTAAAATTTTCATGACATTATTTAAGTTATTTGAAACGATTGCTGAAAAAGTATTACTAATGTTATCAACTAATTTTAGTTGTATTTTAGTCGTATTCAGTCCTTGTTCTAGTTCAATCAGAATATCCCTTAAAAATGGCAAATGTTTTTCTGGATGATTAAAAATTTCAGCGCTATATAAACGTTTTAATACTTTTAAATTATCCGTTAAAGCTGCTTCGAAATAAACTAGACTTTTTTGAATGTCCATAATCTGATACAATTGACTATTTTCTGTGGCTACTTGGAGCTCTCCTTCAAGTTTGTTGGTTTGTTGGATAAGTGCTTGTAAGTTTTTATTGAAGGAAAGGGCCATCTTCCATGAAAGGGCTAAAATTAAGGCCTTCTCAATAGAAAGATCTTGATGCGTGAACGCCTCTTTTTGAATCCCATGAACGATGTCGTTAGGCCCATTGCTAACAGTAATTAGTTTGTTATCGACGGTTGCGATTAAAGCAATCGGCACCGTTTCTACTTGCAGATAGCCACTAGGACTGATACTAGCTTTGGGATAACGAAATAAAAGTAACGTAGGCGTTTGTAATTTTTCGTAGCGGAAACCTTCCACTCGAGCATTTTCTTCATCATCTAAAACGCCGGTAAGATAATCTGTTGGTAAGTGGTATTGATTGACGAGACGCTCGATTTCTTCTTCTGTAGGAGATTCTACCGAAATCCAACTTAGGGATTCATCGTCTGGTGAACAAGGTTCAAAATAGTCATTTTTCAATAATAAATAATTAATCAAAAGATTCACCCCGAATCAACATTTTTTGTTCTAAATCCATTATAATAGAAGTATGACACAATACGAGAAGAAAAGCTTATAAAAAACATTCAAAAATAAGTGGCCGCGATAGGTGAGGCCTCGTTTTGAAAATGGTTTGATAAGTAATCCGTTTTTTATATGAAAAAGCAAGCAAAAAGGGCTTTTAGCACATATATTTAAACGAAATGAAACATCTGTGTAACGTTGATGAAGTATAGTTATAGCAGGTGGAATGAAAGGATTTGTTGAGAGAATGGTGTCGTTTTCGGCAATAATGTTATTTTGGTATATTTTTCCGGTAATTGTGCTCTTTGCGTGCAATTTTCTCGTGTCCACTTTTTCCCTAACGGAACGTTGGAAAATAAAAGCACCGGATTTGGCCATTCCGTTTTTATTCATAGGGATCCATGAGTTATCCAAAGATAGTTATGATGAATCGATTATGCCGTATTTTGTGATTTCTATTTTGTTATTAGGAGTCGCTGTTGCCCTGTTTCAAGCTTATTATTATGGAGAGATTTTATATAGACGATATTTCAAGATGTTTTGGCGGTTGACGTTTTTACTAACGTTTGTGTTGTATGTGTTGCTTATCTTGCTAAATATCAGTCATTATCTACTGTAATAAAGCGTGGAGACAATAGGGGAAATACGCTGTGGGAAAATGTCCCCCACAACTCCCCACTCCGTGGGGTTTTTTTTGTTATTTGTGGGGTTATTTTATAAAAAACATAGTAAAAACCTTGTTATAATAACATTTTTTGTTGGGTGATGCTTGTTACATAAAACCCTGTAAATATTACAGAAATTTTAAATAACAGTTAAAAAATAGAAGTTTTTAGATTTATAGTGGTAGAAAGTGGTGGGATGTGGTAGACTTGTTCTATCAAGTGGAAAAGCGGGTGTATTGGCTATGCTTATGGGTGAATACCAACATAATATCGATGCCAAAGGCCGCCTAATCGTTCCATCAAAGTTTCGTGAGGAACTTGGTGAAAAATTTGTGGTAACGAGAGGGATGGATGGCTGTTTATTTGGTTATCCTTTAAATGAATGGTCACAACTTGAAGCAAAACTTCAAGAAATGCCCTTAGCTAAGAAAGATGCACGTACCTTTGTACGATTCTTTTATTCCGCTGCAACAGAATGTGAGATTGATAAGCAAGGTCGTATCAATATTCCGGCGAATTTACGAACACATGCCAGTTTAGAAAAAGGCTGTGTTGTTATTGGCGTCTCTAACCGAATTGAAATTTGGAGTGACGAACGTTGGCATGCATTCTCTGATGAAGCTGAAGAAAACTTTGATGAATTAGCAGAAACAATGATTGATTTTGGATTTTAGGAATGAGGCAAATGATGACTGAAGAATTTCGCCATTACACCGTTCTTTTAAAAGAAACAGTGGATGGATTACAAGTGAAGCCGGATGGCGTATACGTAGATTGCACACTCGGTGGTGCCGGACATAGTGAATACTTACTGACACAATTGAATGAGCACGGTCATTTATATGCCTTTGATCAAGACCAAAAAGCGTTGGCACATGCTAAGACTCGTTTGCAGAAATATGTAGACAAAGGTCAAGTGACCTTCATCAAATCAAATTTTAGAAATATTAAAGAAGAATTGGCAGAACACGGGGTGTTCCATGTTGATGGGATTCTATACGATCTAGGTGTTTCTTCACCACAATTAGATGAAGCGGAACGTGGTTTTAGCTATCATCAAGACGCACCCTTAGATATGCGCATGGATCAAGACGCACCCTTGACGGCTCGCGAAGTGGTGAATACGTATAGCTATAGTGAGTTAGTAAAAATTTTCTTTCGTTATGGGGAAGAGAAATTTTCGAAACAGATTGCTCGAGAAATTGAACGTGTTCGTGAAAAGCAGCCAATTGAAACAACAGGTGAACTTGTTGAGATTATTAAGACGGCGATTCCAGCTCCAGCAAGACGCAAAGGTGGACATCCTGCAAAACGAATTTTCCAAGCAATTCGCATTGCCGTTAATGATGAATTAGGGGCAGTTGAAGAGTCGCTAGAACAAGCAATTGATTTGCTAGCGAAAAATGGCAGAATCAGTGTGATTACGTTCCATTCGTTAGAAGATCGTATTGTTAAAACAATGTTTAAAGAATACAGTACGGTACAAGATTTGCCACCAGGCATTCCAGTGGTACCAGAAGAATTTCAACCAGAATTAAAAGTAATTACCAGAAAACCAATTTTACCAAGTGACAGTGAGTTATCTGAGAATAATCGTTCACGAAGTGCGAAGTTACGCATTGCCGAAAAAATAAAATCTAGATAGAGAGAGGGGTAGACACATGGCTGAATTGAAGAAAGTAAATGATTTCCATTATGAAGCACCAGAAATGGATCAGCCAACTGTGGCAACAGAGCAAGACAGAAAAATGCAAGAGGAAACACTACCTGTCCCCACTCTATTACCCAAAAAGAAACTAAAAAATGTCTCTTTACTAGAAAAATTAATCGGTGTTGTATTAGTTTGTGCAACGATTGGTATTGCAATTGCGACAATTCAAGTAAGAACGACAATTGTCCAAACCATGAACGATATTACAGAAACACAAGCAGTCATTAAAGAAAAGGAAGATAACGCTTTGAAATTGGAACAAGAAAGAAGCGAACTTTCTAAATCAGATCGAATCAAAGATGTCGCTAAAAAACAAGGACTAGAAAATAACGGCGACAATGTTAGGACTGTTAAATAATGAGTAAAAGACATAAATTTAAACAATTCATGAAAAAGAAAAACTTAAATCCGATGAACAATCGTAAAAAAGTAGGCATCATTTTATTCGCTACGAGTATTGGATTGTTCTTTTTATTTGCCTTTAGAACGACATACATTGTGGCAACAGGCAAAGTAGCCGGTGTATCACTAAAGGAAAAAACAGCTTCTCTATATGAAGGAAGCCAAGTGGTAAAAGCTAAGCGAGGATCAATTTTAGATCGATATGGTAATCCAATCGCAGAAGATGCTACTTCTTATTCGTTATATGTCGTATTATCAAAAAAATATACGGGACAAAATAATGAAAAGCTATATGCGGAGAAAAAAGACTTCGATGATATTGCTGAAATTTTAGCGAAATATACCAAACTAGACAAAAAAACAGCATTGAAATACTTGAATAATGGGATCCATGAAGATGGGTCAACACAATATCAAGTGGAATTTGGTACGGGTGGTCAAAACATCACCTTGGAAACACGCCAAAAAATTGAAGCAGATTTGAAAAAGAAAAAAATCTCAGGTGTTTATTTCAATGAACATCCAGCCAGATTATATCCCAATGGTCAGTTTGCTTCTCACTTTATTGGCTATACAAAAGCAGCCAATCCAGATGATGATAAAGAAGGCTTAGTAGGCGCGATGGGACTAGAACAGGCCTATAATGATATTTTAAGTGGAACCGATGGCCGTGTGTATTTTGAAAAAGATATTTACGGTAATGCCTTACCAGGAACTGTGGCGGAAGAGAAAAAAGCAGTGGATGGTCAAGATATTTACACAACGCTAGATAGTCGCTTGCAAAATACCTTAGAAGATTTAATGACGCAAGTTAATGAAAAATATGAACCAGTTTCTATGACTGCCATGTTAATGGAAGCAAAAACAGGCGAAATTGTTGCCATGTCTCAACGGCCAACATTTAATCCTGAAACGAAACAAGGATTAGACAATAATGGCACGTGGCAGAACCTATTAGTTGAAAGTCCGTATGAACCTGGCTCAACGCTTAAATTATTTACGTCGGCGGCGGCCATCGAGCAAGGGGTCTTTAATCCAAATGAATCATTTAACCGCGTAGGTGGTATCACTATTGGAGGTATCCCAATTAACGACCATGATGTCGGCAATTTAAAAGACAAAACGTCTTTAACTTATCGTCAAGCTATTTCTTGGTCTAGTAATATCGGAATGGTGAACTTGGAACAACGAATGGGTGGCGACAAGTGGGTCGAATATTTGAAAAAATTTGGGTTTGGTTCAAGCACACATTCAGGTTTAACTTCAGAACACACTGGGAAACTTCCAGATAATAATATTGTTGATCGGGCCAATTCAGCCTTTGGTCAAGGGATTACAGTTACTAATTTCCAAATGATGAAAGGTTTCTCAGCTATTGCAAATGACGGTTCAATGTTGCAACCTCATTACATCAGCAAAATTGTTGACAAAAATACAGGAAAAGAAACGATTACGGAACCACAAATCGTAGGAACCCCAATCAAAGCGCAAACAGCTCAACAGATTCGTACGTACATGATTGATACTGTTGAAGACCCGACTTACGGGATTGCGTATGATATTTATAAAGTACCAGGCTATCATGTTGCTGCCAAAACAGGAACTGCCCAGATTTCAGATGGTAAAGGGTACGTTGATGGAGCAAGTCAAGTCTTGTCTTCTGTAGTGGAAATGGTCCCAGCGGATAATCCTGAATATGTTTTGTATATTACACTTAGACAAGCAAAAACAGGTTCGCCTTCAGAAGCAATGGCGGCAATTGCAAACCCATTAATGAAATTAGCGTTAGACATTAAAGAGACAGATCCGGAAACAACGAAAGTAGCTTCTGATAAAGTCACAGTTGCTGATTATAAAAACATGACACCAGCGGAAGCGTTGGCCAATGCCAAAGTGAACGGGGTTGATCCTGTGATTATCGGTGATGGTGAAAAAATCAAAAAACAATCAACGCCGTCTGGTCAAACATTAATGCCTAATCAGAAATTGATTTTGATCACAAATGGAACGAACTATATGCCTGATTTAACCGGCTGGTCCAAGAGCGATGTTACCAAGTTTGGCGATCTATTAGGTTTGACTGTCGAGTTTAAAGGTGAAGGCTATGTGACGAAACAAAGTATCGCTGCTGAAACTGAAATTACGGAGAAAAAATTAACCGTGACTTTAGAAGGCACAGAATAATAACGTAGAATAATTAGGAGAGATAACATGGAGTGGACACAGATTTTTATTCCCATAGTGGTGAGTTTTGCCATTACAGTGAGCGTAATGCCACTATTCATTGGCTATTTTCAAATGAAAAAACAAGGGCAGGTTACTCGTGAAGATGGCCCAACTTGGCATAGCGTGAAAACAGGTACCCCTACAATGGGGGGAGTCGTTTTCCTTGTAGCCAGCTTGATTACTTCGCTAGCAATGGGGTTGTTCTTCCACCAATTTACGCCGTCTCTACTAATTATTCTATTTATTTTAGTATTATACGGTTTGCTAGGTTATTTAGATGATTTCATTAAAGTCTTTAAAAAACGGAATATGGGCTTGAATTCTCGTCAAAAATTAATTGGTCAAATTTTTGGTGGGTTGGTTTTCTACTTTGTTTATCGAAGTGAAGGCTTTTCAGACACCTTAGATTTGTTTGGATTAGCAGAAGTTCCGTTAGGTATTTTTTATGGCGTGTTTATTATTTTTTGGTTAGTCGGTTTTTCTAATGCCGTGAATTTGACAGATGGGATTGACGGCTTAGTTGCTGGTTTAGGAACAATTTCATTTGGTACTTATGCAATTATTGCCTGGAAACAACAACAATTTGATGTTGTGATTATCTGCCTAAGTGTGATTGGTGGGCTGATTGGCTTTTTCCCTTATAATAGAAAACCAGCAAAAATCTTCATGGGTGATGTTGGTTCATTAGCATTAGGTGGATTGTTAGCAGCAATTTCAATTATTTTGCATCAAGAATGGACGCTACTTTTAATTGGACTTGTCTACGTTTGTGAAACAGCAAGTGTTATTTTACAAGTTGCTTCATTTAAATTATTTGGTCGACGGATTTTTAAAATGTCACCAATTCATCACCATTTTGAAATGTGTGGTTGGTCTGAATGGAAAATTGATTTTGTCTTTTGGTCTGTCGGTTTAATCTGTTCAGGAATCACATTATGGATTCTTTTCTAATCTATCAAAGGGGAAATTGACAATGAAAAAAATAACAACCTATCAAAACAAAAAAGTGTTGGTTTTAGGACTAGCTAAAAGTGGTGTCAGCGCAGCGAAACTCTTACATGAGTTAGGTGCGCTCGTTACCGTTAATGACGCAAAACAATTTGATCAAAACCCTGACGCCCAAGATTTATTAACCTTGGGTATTCGTGTTGTTACAGGGGGGCATCCAATTGAATTGTTGGATGAAGAATTTGAACTAATTGTTAAAAATCCTGGCATTCCTTATACAAACCCACTTGTGGCAGAAGCACTAACTCGGAAAATTCCTATCATAACTGAGGTGGAATTAGCAGGTCAAATTGCCGAATGTCCAATTGTCGGCATTACGGGCACCAATGGTAAAACAACCACGACCACGATGATTGGTTTACTGCTAAATGCTGACAGAACGGCTGGTGAGGCACGTTTGGCGGGAAATATTGGTTTTCCAGCGAGTACGGTGGCTCAAGAAGCAACAGCCAAGGATGATCTTGTGATGGAACTTTCTAGTTTTCAGTTAATGGGAATTGAGACGTTTCACCCACAAATTGCAGTAATTACAAATATTTTTGAGGCACACTTGGATTATCATGGTTCGCGGAAAGAATATGTTGCTGCAAAATGGGCCATTCAAAAAAACATGACCGCAGAGGACACCTTGATTTTAAATTGGAATCAAGTAGAGCTTCAAACGTTAGCTAAAACCACAGCTGCCAACGTATTGCCTTTTTCAACGAAAGAAGCAGTAGAAGGGGCTTATCTTTTAGATGGGAAATTATATTTCAATGAAGAATATATTATGCCCGCTGATGAGCTAGGGATTCCTGGTAGTCACAATATTGAAAATGCACTCGCAGCGATTTGTGTAGCTAAATTAAAAAATGTATCGAATGTTCAGATTAGACAAACTTTGAAAAACTTTTCGGGCGTTCCCCATCGAACGCAATTTGTTGGCGAAGTTCAGCAAAGACGTTTTTATAACGATTCAAAAGCAACCAATATTTTAGCTACAGAGATGGCGTTAAGTGGGTTTGAAAACCAAAAGCTACTTTTACTTGCAGGTGGCTTGGATCGCGGTAACTCATTTGATGAATTGGTTCCTGCTCTGCTGGGACTCAAAGCAATTGTTTTATTTGGAGAAACCAAAGAAAAATTGGCGGAAGCTGCTAAAAAAGCGAACATTGAAACAATTTTATTTGCTGAAAATGTTCAAACGGCGGTTACCATTGCCTTTGATTATTCGGAAAAAGATGATACTATTTTACTATCACCTGCTTGCGCAAGTTGGGACCAATACCCGAATTTTGAAGTACGCGGGGAAGCCTTTATGCAAGCTGTTCAACAATTAAAAGAAAGTGAAATGTGAGAAAATGAAGATACTAGTAACTGGTGGTGGCACAGGTGGGCATATCTATCCTGCGTTATCCTTCGTCGAACACGTCAAAAAAGAAGCACCTGCAACAGAATTCTTGTATGTGGGAACAGAAAATGGTCTAGAAAGTCAAATTGTGCCAAAGGCGAAAATTCCATTTAAAACGATTAAAATTCAAGGATTCAAGCGTTCGCTAAGTCCTCAAAATTTTAAAACAATTTATTTATTTTTAACAAGCATTAATAAAGCAAAAAAAATTATTCGTGAATTTCAACCAGATGTGGTCATTGGTACAGGCGGTTATGTTTCTGGTGCAGTAGTTTATGCGGCCCACCAATTAAAAATACCGACAATTATTCATGAACAAAATAGTATCCCTGGAATGACAAATAAATTTTTAAGTCGTTATGTGGATAAAATTGCGATTTGTTTTCCAGATGTTGCTAGTTTTTTCCCGAAAGAAAAAACAATTTTAACAGGGAACCCACGGGGACAAGAAGTCGTAACGGTGGAAAAGTCAGCTATTTTATCAGAGTTTGGCTTGGATCCAGCAAAGAAAACGGTGGTTTTATTTGGCGGAAGTCGTGGCGCCTTGAAAATCAATCAAGCGTTTGAACAGGCCTTTCCTTTGTTTGAAGAGAGAGAGTATCAAGTTTTATACGCTTCAGGAGAAAGATATTATCAGGAACTTCAAGAAAGTCTAAAGCTTTCTGAAAAGAAATTGACAAACATAAGTGTGCAACCGTATATTGATAAAATGGTTGAAGTGATGGCTAATACCGATTTAATGGTGGGACGTGCAGGAGCAACCTCAATTGCGGAGTTCACCGCATTAGGATTACCAGCAATTTTAATTCCGAGTCCTTACGTCACGAATGATCATCAAACGAAAAACGCGCAAAGCTTAGTAAAAGTTGGTGCTGTTGAAATGATTCCAGATGCAGAATTGACCGGCGCTCGTTTAGTTGCGGCAATTGATGATATTTTATTAAACAATGAAAAAAGACAACAGATGGCAACGGCGTCCAAAGGGGAAGGCATCCCAGATGCAAGTGATCGTTTGTATCAAGTTGTGAAAACGTTAGTCTGAGATAGGAGGTGTGGAAGATTAGTAACGAGAACGATATATTCAAAAAAAGAAAACCATTACCTCCAAAAAAATCGGAAGAGTCTCAACCTGAACTGACACCTTGGCAAAAACAAAACCAAGAATATTTGAAGAAGCAAGCGGAAGAAGCTGCTTCAAAAGGTGAAAACGAACAAGCAGAAGTCACCATCACTTTACAAGAACAAAGTCAAGAAGAGCCTCAACAACATCTTCCACAAGAAACAGTGGAAGAAGAGGAGCATTTTGCAGATCGTTTACCGAACGTTAAGAAAACACGGAACAAGCGCTTATATAGGCGTTTAGCCTTTATTTTAACTTGTTTAGGGACAGCCATTTTAGTGGCATTGTATTTTGTTTCGCCTCTTAGTCGATTGAGTGAAGTAACAGTTTCAGGTAACAAAAGTGTGGAGAGTCAAGCGATTATTCAGCAGTCAAAACTTGAAACGGGCAGTGGCTTATGGGAGCAGTATTCAAATAGAAATTATTTTTCTGCAAATATTCAGAAAAAGTTTCCAATTATAAAAAAGGCGAACATTAAGTTAAATGGTATTAATTCATTTAAAATTGATATTCAAGAGTATCAAATTGTCGCTCTTGCTGCGACTAAAGGCGGCTATCATCCGATTTTAGAGAATGGTAAAACTTTGGCGGAAACCACCAAAGCTGCTGAAAGTGGCAAACCAATTTTTGAGAATTTCAAAGAGGATAAATTAATCCCTGAATTAATGGCCTCTTACAACAAATTACCTCAAGAAATTAAACAAGGAATTTCAGAAATTAAATATGCACCATCAAAAACCAATAAAGACTTGATTAATGTCTATATGAATGATGGAAATCGAGTGATTGTTAATATTTCTGATTTAAGTGAAAAAATGGCTTATTATTCACAAGTAGCCGAGCAAATGGACAAACCTGGAATCGTTGATATGGAAGTCGGCATTTTTTCTTATCCGTATGAAAAAGAAAGTGAAGAAACGGGCAGTGAAGTTTCCGAAGATTCAGCGGTTGAAAATCAAGAAGTTGTGGACCCAAATGCAGGCGTAGCAACGGATGAAGCGAATAACGGTACGCCGACAAATGGAGAAAATCAAGAAGTGCAACAAGCAGAATAAGTTTTTTACAAAAATGTTTCAAAAATTAACGAACAAATTCGTATAATCTGCTTTCTAAAACCCCCATTTTTATGGTAAAATTGGAAGAAGTGAATAATACTAAAAAAGAGATAGTTAAACGGACGCCTTTGTCCGCTTAGATATTGGAATTAATAGGAGGAGGAATTCCGTTCATGGCAAAAACAGGAATGTATGTAGGCCTCGATATTGGTACAACTTCTGTCAAAGTAGTTGTCGCTGAATATATTGAAGGTCAAATGAACATCATCGGCGTTGGAAATGCAAAATCAGACGGTTTGAATCGAGGGATTGTCGTCGATATTGATCAAACAGTTCAAGCAATCCAACGGGCCGTTCGACAAGCCGAAGAAAAAGCCGGCATTCAAATTAAAAGCGTAAATGTTGGATTACCAGCGAATTTATTAGAAGTAGAAAGCTGTCAAGGAATGATAGCTGTTAGCAGTGAATCAAAAGAAATTACAGATGAGGATGTGCGCAACGTCGCATCTGCAGCTTTGGTTCGTTCAACTCCTCCTGAACGTCAAATTGTTGCAATCTTACCGCAAGACTTTACCGTCGACGGCTTTGAAGGCATCAAAGACCCACGTGGAATGCTTGGCGTTCGCATGGAGATGTTTGGCGTTGTCTATACTGGACCAAAAACAATCATCCATAACATCCGTAAATGTGTTGAAAAAGCTGGCTTAGGAATTAACGAATTAGTGATTACACCGCTTGCTTTAACAGAAACAATTCTAACAGATGGCGAAAAAGACTTTGGAACAATTGTCATTGATATGGGTGGCGGTCAAACAACGACATCTGTTATCCACGACAAACAATTGAAATTTACTCATGTTAACCAAGAAGGCGGCGAGTTCATCACGAAAGATATCTCAATCGTATTGAATACTTCTTTTAACAACGCCGAAGCCTTAAAAATTAATTATGGGGATGCTTATCCAGAAAGAACTTCAGCAAACGAAGAGTTTCCTGTTGATGTTATCGGTAAGTCAGAGCCTGTAAGAGTGGACGAACGTTACCTTTCAGAAATTATTGAAGCGCGTGTGGAACAAATTTTGAGAAAATCAAAAGAAGTTCTGGATGAAATTGATGCGTTTGAATTACCTGGAGGCGTTGTGTTAACTGGTGGCGCCGCTAGTATGCCAGGTATTGTCGATTTGGCGCAAGAGATTTTTGAAGCCAACGTAAAACTATACGTACCAAATCACATGGGCTTACGTAACCCAGTCTTTGCTAATGTCATTAGCATTGTGGAATATTCAGCGCAACTAAACGATATTTATCACATTGCCAAATATGCAATCCCTGGTGAAAAATCGAAACCAGCACAATCAGTCGCTGTCCAACAAGAAGTTCGCTATGACACATATGCTGAACAGCCTCAAGAAGAATACGAAGAATTCAACGAACGTGAGTCTGGTGAAAAAGTGACAGGCAAAATCAAAGACTTCTTCTCGAACATTTTCGACTAATCACACAAACAGGAGGATACGATATCATGGAATTTTCATTAGACAATAACATTAACAACGGTGCAGTCATTAAAGTTATCGGTGTAGGTGGCGGCGGCGGAAACGCTGTAAACCGTATGATCGAAGAAAACGTTAAAGGCGTGGAATTTATCACAGCCAATACAGACGTTCAAGCATTAAAACATTCAAAAGCAGAAACAGTGATTCAATTAGGCCCTAAATACACTCGTGGTTTAGGTGCCGGTTCACAACCTGAAGTTGGCCAAAAAGCTGCAGAAGAAAGTGAACAAGTGATTTCAGAATCATTACAAGGCGCGGATATGATTTTCATTACTGCTGGTATGGGTGGCGGAACTGGTACAGGTGCTGCCCCAGTAGTTGCAAAAATCTCTAAAGAATTAGGCGCTTTAACAGTTGGTGTAGTAACTCGTCCATTTAGTTTTGAAGGTCCAAAACGTGGTCGTTTTGCCGCTGAAGGAATTGCCTTATTAAAAGAAAACGTTGATACACTACTAATTATCTCAAACAACCGCTTATTAGAAGTCGTTGACAAGAAAACGCCAATGCTTGAAGCATTTAGAGAAGCTGATAATGTATTACGTCAAGGTGTTCAAGGAATTTCAGATTTAATCACTGCGCCAGGTTACGTAAACTTGGACTTTGCTGACGTGAAAACAGTGATGGAAAACCAAGGAACAGCTTTAATGGGAATTGGTGTAGCGAGCGGCGAAGAACGCGTAATTGAAGCAACGAAAAAAGCTATTTCTTCACCATTGTTAGAAACATCAATCGATGGTGCGGAACAAGTCTTATTAAACATTACTGGTGGCTTAGATATGACCTTGTTTGAAGCGCAAGATGCTTCAGATATCGTTACAAATGCTGCTTCAGGTGATGTGAACATCATCCTAGGTACATCAATTAACGAAGATTTAGGCGACGAAATTCGTGTAACAGTAATCGCTACAGGTATTGATGAATCAAAAAAGGATAGAAAACCGCACCGTCAAACCAGACAAGCGGTTCAACCAATGCAACAAACAACTCAGTCTGTGGAAATGGATCAACCAAAATCACAAGAAGAAGCAAGTGCTTTTGGCGATTGGGATATTCGCAGAGAACAAAATACACGTCCAAAAGTTGATGAATCTTCATTAGAACAAGTAGACAAAAAAGAATTTGACACATTCCACCGTGAAGAACCAAATCACAATGATGACGAATTAAGTACGCCACCATTTTTCCGCAGAAAACGATAAGGAGCATCGATTAGAAATGATAGCTGAAAACTTAACAAATATTAATAATCAACTTCAGCTAGCATGCAAAAGCTCACAGCGCTCTGTTGCTGATGTGACAATGATTGGCGTCACTAAATCAGTAGGAATTGAGGAAGCAGCAGAGCTTGTTCAGCTTGGTGTCCAGAATTTAGCTGAAAACCGAGTAGATAAGTTACTAGAAAAGAAAGCTGGATTGGAAAAATTTAATGATATTCAGTGGCATTTAATTGGTAATTTACAACGTAGGAAGGTAAAATTAATTATTAATGAGATAGATTATTTTCATGCATTAGATAGTCTGAGTCTAGCCAAAGAAATTCAAAAAAGAGCAACGAAAGTTATTCGTTGTTTTGTTGAAGTGAATATAACTGGGGAAGAAAGCAAGCACGGCTTTCGTAAAGAAGACGTCTTACCTTTCATTCAAGAACTTGCTGATTTGGACAAAATTCAAATCGTCGGTCTAATGACTATGGCACCTTTTGGGGCAAGTGAAGAAGTATTACATGCAACATTTAGAGAATTAAAAGAGCTGCAAATGACCGTAAATGAGAAACATTTATCTTTTGCTCCTTGTACAGAACTTAGCATGGGAATGAGTAACGATTTCCCAATCGCAGTTGAAGAAGGTGCAACTTTTATACGAATCGGAACAGCGTTATTCAGAGATGCGTAAAGGAGAGGAATTTATGTCAATTTTTAACAAGGATGCGTTATCGAGCTTTTTTGGCTTATCTGGCGAAGAAGATGATTATTATGATAACTACGAAGAATATGAAGAGCGCAAAGCAGTTAATGAACCACCGCGTCGTGCAGCTCGGCCTAAACCACAACGCCCTGTTCAACAACAGGAAAGTTACAATCAGCCAGCTTATACACAACAAAGTGAGCCTGTAGTTGAAAAACCTTTTGCACGCTATCGTTCTGCTGAAGCGCATCAAGAAAGAGACACACAACAAGCTGCTTACACAGAGAAAAAAGTGGTTTCTATGCGTAGTTCTAATCAATCAGCGACTACGAATACAAGACGAGCACAAGAAAGCACCGCCAATGCAAAAACACATAAAATTACTATTATTGAACCACGTGTGTATTCAGAAGCAATGAGCATTGCGAAACATTTATTTGCTGAAGAAGCTGTGCTAGTTAATTTTACATTAGTAGAAGAAGACCAAGCACGACGCATCGTTGATTTCTTAACTGGTACTGTGTATGCTTTAGACGGAGATATTCAGCGCGTTGGCAATGAAATCTTCTTATGCACACCAGCGAATATGGAAATTGATAGTGCGACAGCACAATCTTTAGCCAACAAACAATTCTTTGATTTCTAAGCCTTAGGGAGGTGTTATTATCGCAACACTGATTACTCTATTATACAAAGGCGTTCAAATCTATTCAGGATTACTAGTGATTTACGCGCTACTTTCATGGTTTCCAGGAGCATATGATTCTGCTTTCGGGCGTTTGCTCTCTAGAATTTGTGAACCATACTTAAGTTTGTTTGACCGTTTGAATTTAAGGATTGGAATGGTTGGATTTAACGTAATGGTAGGGATTATTGTCCTTAACCTAGCAGCGGGTGGCTTAGCAGTCATTTTACGAGCTATTGTTTATTAATAACTTTTAGAAAGGATGATTTATCTATGAACGCAAATGTGTATCAACATTTCCGCAAAGATGAACATCCTTTTATTGACACTGTCGGGGATTGGCTAGAGCAAGTGGAGATGCAATACGCGCCTTATTTGACAGACTTTCTTGATCCTAGACAGGCGTATATTTTGGAAACGTTGATTCGACAAAACAGTGATTTATCGTTTACTTTTTATGGTGGTTATGAGCAAGCAGAACGAAAACGCTGCTTGATTTATCCAGCGTATTACATACCAGAAGAGACAGATTTTGGTGTTGTATTATTTGAAATTATTTATCCATCTAAATTTGCGACATTATCTCATGGGAAAATTTTAGGCACCTTGATGAATGTTGGGGTTCGTAGGGAAGCCTTTGGAGATATTATTTCCGATGGTGATAAGTGGCAGGTTTTTATAGCACAAGAAGTAGCTGGCTTCGTTGTTAACCAAGTCGACAAAATTGGTAAAATTACTGTTCGTTTAGAAGAGCGTGATTATACACAAATTTTGATACCGAAGGATGGTTGGCAGGAAGAGCGAACGACTATGAGCTCTTTGCGGCTGGATAGTGTGATTTCCGCCGTATTTAATATTTCAAGGCAGCGATCAAAACAATTGATCGAATCTGGTAAAGTAAAAGTCAATTGGACAGAAACGACACGACCAGATTTTGCTTTAGACTTATTAGATATTGTTTCGATACGGGGATTTGGGCGCCTTCAGATTCAAGAATTAGAAGGAAAAACAAAGAAAGAAAAATTTAGTGTCCTCTTAGGGGTATTGAGAAAATAATCTCGAACTTTTGTTTAAGAAAACCATTTTGGCTGTTCATTCAGACGAAGTTGTGTATAATAAAAAAAGTAAGATATTTGCTATTTCAGGATTAGTATGAGAATGTGTTCATAAGGGGTTTTACAAAAATAATCCAAAGAGGTGAAGGAATATGGCATTAACTCCATTAGATATTCAAAACAAAGACTTCTCAACAAAAATGAGAGGCTATAACCAAGACGATGTAGATGACTTTTTAGATCAAGTCACACGTGATTATGAAGATGCATTACAAAAAAATCGTGAACTTGAGAAATCATTAAAACACGCAGAAGAAAAATTACAATACTTCAATGAATTGAAAGATGCATTGAACCAATCAATTATTGTTGCACAAGATACCGCTGATAAAGTGAAATCAAGTGCCAACAAAGAATCAGAAATGATTATCACTTCGGCAGATAACCAAGCCAAAGAAACCTTGGTAGAAGCTGAACGTAAATCAAATGCAATGATTGCAGATGCTGAAGCGAAATCAACACAAATCTTAGCAGAAGCAATTGAACGTGCTCGCCAATTAGCTGGGGAAACAGAAGACTTGAAGAAGAAAACACGTGTCTTCCATCAACGCTTAAGCTTAATGCTTGAAACTCAATTAGAGCAAGTGAAGAGTGAAGAGTGGGAAGAGATTTTAAAGCCTTTTTCTAGTTATGTCGGAGACAAACATACAGCAGTTAAGGAAATTCTTGATGAACAAGACCTTGACAACGAAAATGAAACTGTTGTAAACTCTGAAGAGAACACAGATGCTGTAGTAGAAAAAAAGCCTGTAATTGAAGTCACTGAAGAAACAATTGAAGAAGAATCAAAATAGATAGAACAGAACGTTTAATGTTTATTCTTAGCAGCGAGTCAATGATAGTGAAAGTTTGACAGACACTGGCATTAAACAGATCCTCTATCCTAGATGCAGTTCTGAACACTTGAGTAGGAACTGCCGGATAATTACCGTTATCAATTTCAGAGAAAGTAGGGGCAACTCTACTTTGAATTTGGGTGGTAACACGAGTACTTCGTCCCTTGGGATGGAGTACTCTTTTTTTATCTACTTTTATCAGCTATCGTTCATCTTTAGTATGAACTAACACAATTAAATCGATAAAATGAAAGCGAGGCAAATGCATATGAAAATGAAAGAAACATTGCAATTAGGAAAAACAGCTTTTCCAATGCGTGGGAACTTGCCAAACCGTGAAGCAGAATGGCAAAAAGACTGGGAAGAAAAAGGCTTATATGAACAACGTCAAAAATTAAACGAAGGAAAACCAACCTTTGTTTTACATGATGGCCCTCCGTATGCAAACGGAAATATTCATTTAGGACATTCTTTGAATAAAATCAGTAAAGATATTATTATTCGTTCAAAATCAATGTCTGGTTTCCGTTCTCCTTATGTGCCTGGTTGGGATACCCATGGTTTACCAATTGAGCAAGTGTTAACCAATAAAGGGGTTAAACGTAAAGAAATGACTGTCGCTGAGTATCGCGAAAAATGTAAAGAGTATGCCTTATCACAAGTCGATAAACAACGTAACGATTTTAAACGTTTAGGTGTGTCAGGCGATTGGGAACATCCATATATTACGTTAGATCCAGAGTATGAAGCAGCAGAAATTCGTGTTTTTGGTAAAATGGCAGAAAAAGGCTATATTTATAAAGGCTTAAAACCAATTTATTGGTCTCCTTCAAGTGAATCTTCTTTAGCAGAAGCAGAAATTGAATACAAAGATGTAAAATCACCTTCTATTTACGTAGCTTTTAATGTGGCCGATGGTAAAGGTCTTTTAGATAACGAGACAGCCTTCGTCATCTGGACGACAACCCCTTGGACATTACCAGCCAACTTAGGTATTTCAGTTAATCCTGATTTTACGTATGTTGAAGTGAAGGCAGACGGTCGTAAATTTGTAATTGCTAAAGATTTATTAGCAACAGTTAAAGAAGCGATTGGTTGGGAAGAAGTAGAAGTCTTGCGAGAATTTTCTGGTGAAAAATTAGATCGTATGACAGCTCAACATCCATTCTATGATCGAACATCACTTGTTATGCTAGGCGACCACGTGACGCTAGATGCCGGAACTGGCTTAGTTCATACCGCACCAGGACATGGTGAAGATGACTATATCGTTAGCCGTAAATATGATTTACCTGTTATTTCTCCTGTTGACAGTCGTGGGGTCTTTACAGATGAAGCACCTGGTTTTGAAGGAATTTTCTATGACAAAGCGAATCCAATGATTACTGAGTTATTAGAAGAAAAAGGCGCGTTATTAAAATTAGATTTCTTTACGCATAGTTATCCACATGATTGGCGTACCAAAAAACCAGTTATCTACCGTGCAACGCCACAATGGTTTGCTTCAATCTCTAAATTCCGTCAAGATATTTTAGATGAAGTTGAGAAAGTTGACTGGCTAATTCCTTGGGGAAAAACACGTTTGTATAATATGATTCGTGACCGTGGTGATTGGGTAATTTCTCGCCAAAGAGCGTGGGGTGTACCATTACCGATCTTCTATGCTGAAAATGGGGAAGCCATCATTACGCCAGAAACAATTGAACATGTAGCGAATTTATTTGCAGAACATGGATCAAATATCTGGTTTATGCGTGAAGCAAAAGAGTTACTACCAGCAGGCTTTACACATCCAGGTTCACCAAATGGCGAGTTTACCAAAGAAACAGATATCATGGACGTTTGGTTTGACTCAGGTTCTTCACATGAAGGAGTTTTACGAGAAAGAGAAGAGTTAACTTTCCCAGCAGATATGTATTTAGAAGGTTCTGACCAATATCGTGGTTGGTTTAACTCAAGTATTACAACAAGTGTTGCTATCAATGGGGTAGCGCCTTATAAATCAATCATTTCTCAAGGGATGGTTCTCGATGGCGAAGGCCGTAAGATGAGTAAATCGTTAGGCAATACCATCTTACCTGAAAAAGTTATTAACCAAATGGGGGCAGATATCTTACGCTTGTGGGTAAGTAGTGTTGACGCGGAAGCTGATGTGCGTGTCTCAATGGATATCTTAAACCAAGTATCTGAAGTGTACCGGAAAATCCGTAATACTATGCGTTTCTTGTTAGCGAATACGAGTGATTTTAATCCAGCTGAGCATACTGTAGCTTATGCTGATTTACGTTCTGTAGATAAATACATGACGGTTCGTTTAAATCAAGTCATTCAAGAAATCCGTGAAAATGGTTATGAAAAATATAATTTTATGCATATTTATCGGACAGTTATGAACTTCTTAACGGTAGATTTATCTTCTTTCTATTTAGACTTTGCGAAAGATGTCGTTTATATTGAAGCAGAAAACGATTATCAACGTCGTTGTATGCAGACTGTTTTCTATCAAACATTGGTTTCATTAACAAAATTATTGACACCAATTATTCCACATACAGCGGAAGAAATTTGGAGTTTCTTACAAGAAGAAGAAGAGTATGTGCAATTAGCTGAATTCCCAGGTTACGAAACGTTTACTAATGAAGAAGAATTGATGGATACATGGGCAGCCTTTATGGATTTCCGTGACAATGTCTTAAAAGCGTTGGAAGAAGCTCGTCATTCTAAATTAATCGGTAAATCGTTAGAAGCCAAAGTGACCGTTTATCCAAATGAACAAATTCGTCAATTAATGACAGCTGTTGATGCAGATATTGCTCAATTACTAATTGTTTCCGACTTTGAAGTATCAAAAGAAGTAGCACCTAGTGAAGCTGTTCAATTTGAAGACATGGCTATTTTAGTTGAAAAAGCAGAAGGCGAAACGTGTGACCGTTGTCGTTCCGTTCGTCAAGATGTCGGCTCAGATGAAAAATTACCAACACTTTGTGGCCGTTGCGCACACATTGTTGAAGAAAATTATCCAGAAGCGGTTGCTGAAGGATTCGAATAAACAAGAAAAAAGATCCGCTAGTTAACGACTAGCGGATCTTTTTTGGCTTATTTATTGATCAAGTTGACCGCGGTCACGGTACCAGTTATCTGGTTGCCATTCCCAAGTAAAGCCATCTTTTTCTAATAAGTCGAAGGCAGCTTGCGGGCCCATTGTGCCAGCGGCATAATTAGGGAAAGAAACGTCTGTTTTATCCCAAGCATGTCGAATAATGTCAACAATGCGCCAAGATTGGGCAACTTCGTCCCAATGAGAGAAGTTTGTACTATCGCCATTTAGGCAGTCTAATAGAAGTTTTTCGTATGCTTCTGGACTATTTTCAGTCATTTCAGCACTTTGACGGAAATCAAGTTTCACTGGAGTTGTATTGAACCCTTGACCGATTTCTTTTCCATTTAAGGTTAATGAAAATCCTTCAGTTGGTTGGATATAGATAGTTAAAACATTCGGTGGTAAATCGGTTTTATCGCATTCTTCACACGTATCATCTTTGAAGACATTAATAGGTACTTGTTTAAAGACGATGTTAATACGTGTGCCTTTTTCAGTTAATCGTTTACCTGTGCGAACATAGAAAGGGACGCCAGACCAACGGAAATTATCAATTAAAAATTTACCAGCAACAAAAGTTTCAGTGGATGAAGTTTCTGCCACATTCGGTTCATCACGATAGGCTGCAAATGTTTGATCAGCTAGCTGACCTTCGCCGTATTGTCCACGCACGAAATTTTGAAGGGCTTCTTCTTCAGAATAAAGGCGGATGGCACGTAAAGCTTTTACTTTTTCAGTCCGAATTTCTTTTTCAGAAAAAGCAACAGGAGGCTCCATAGAAAGCAATGCAACGACTTGTAAAATATGATTTTGAACCATATCTTTTAGTGCGCCACTGTGGTCATAATAGCCGCCACGATCCTCGACACCTAAGCTTTCAGCGAAGGTGATTTGGACATTATCAATGTAACGATTGTTCCATTGTGATTCAAAAATATTATTGGCAAAACGAATGGCTGAAATATTTTGGATCATTTCTTTGCCTAAGTAATGGTCAATTCGGAAAATATCTTGTTCAGGAAATGCAGCACGAATTTCTTCATTTAATTCGTAGGCAGATTCATAATCAGAACCAAATGGCTTTTCGATAATTAGACGATCAAAGCCTTCTTCCGAAATAATATGTTGTGATTTCAAGTGATTAACAATGGTTCCAAAGAATTGAGGGGCCATAGCTAGATAGTAAATGTGATTGCCTTCTAAGTGGTATTGTTCATTTAGGCGATCAGATAATTCTTTTAAGGTATTATAATGTTCCGTATCATTCACATTATGTGATTGGTAATAGAAATGACTAGAAAATTCAGTCACCTCTTCGGCCGTGGGATTTAAGTCTTGAATGGTTTCACGAACGATTTCACGATAGTATTCGTCTGTCCATTCCCGACGTGCGGTACCAATCACCGCAAAACGCTCAGCTAATAATCCTTTTTTATATAAGCGGAACAGGGAAGGATACAATTTGCGTTTGGCAAGATCACCTGTCCCCCCGAAAATAGTAAATAATGCTACTTTTTCATTCATTAGTTTTCCTCACTTTCTCTAATCAACGGCTCAACAAAAATTGTGTTTGCTGCTTTAAAGCTGACGGATAATTCTTTGTTTTCATTATAAATGGTGATTGGTCCTTCATATGCAGCAATTTCTTTAATCGTATATTCTTCTTGAATATTTAAATCAATGGAAACTAAATAATCCAGTAATTCTTTTTCGTCTAAGACACGTGCAATCCGAATTTTTGTGCCAACAGGGTAGTCTGTTAACGTTTGGCGTTTCTCCTCATGAATGGGTTGATTATCTTCGGGAATAACACCACCGTGTGGACAAAATTCTGGATGATTTAAATAATCCGCTAAACGGTTCACAAGCGTCTGTGAAGTGACATGTTCTAAAACTTCTGCCTCTTCGTGCACATCATTCCAAGTGTAATTTAAGTGCTCTACTAAAAAGACTTCCCAGATTCGGTGTTTGCGAATTAACGTACTCGCTTTTTTTAAGCCTTTTTCAGTTAATTGTACCCCTTGATAAGGAGAATGCTCAACCAAATCTTCTTTTACTAACTTTGAAATCATCTCACTAACCGAAGCTGCCGAAACATCGAGTCCAGAAACAATTTGTTTATTATTCACTTTAACTTCGTCGCCACCTAATTCAAAAATTAATTTTAAATAGTCTTCGCGATTTGGTGTCATAGGGGCTCATCCTTTCAAAAAAACATCATCCTAAGTTTATCAGAAAAAGGCGCATTTGACTATTTAATAATATTCAAGTTGTAAGAAAACTTTCTGAATGCTTTTGCAAGGGATGTAAAAAAATAAATCACCCACCGCACATACTTCATTTTATGTGTCGTGGGTGATTTATTAATTGTAAATGGCCCGTTCTAGTGTGTAGGTTTCATCGTCGGCTTCATCGTAAAGCGTTGCAGGGACACCATTTTCACATTGAATGATTAAATGGTAACCTAACTTGTCTAAGATAACTAAGCGTTTAGGGGTTAATTCAACAAGCAAGGCATGCGTTTGTTTGCCATCAATGAAAACATTGAAAGATGAGGTGATTTCCAAGGTGTGTTGCGTGGCTTTCTTCACGTCTACAAACCACCAATGCCCAGTATAGTTGTGTTGAAGCTCCTGTGGGGAAGGGAGCTGTTTATTTTTTTTCCAGAGGATAGAGCCTGCTAATCCAGTAAGTAAAGATGCACCAACCAAGAAAGTCCAATGTTTTTTCAAAGAAATTCCTCCTAACCTTCATTTTCATTTATTCGTCTTAGTTACCTTTATTATATAGAACTTGTCTAAAATATTCGACTAAATCGCTGAGAATTGACAAATATTTAATGATTGACACAAGATAGTAAAATTGTTGGTTTTGGTCTATACTTTTCCTTGTTTTTTTATGGTATAGTGTGTAAGAAAGGAAGTCTGTGTATGAAGTACCCGAATGTCCAACTTGCTTATTTTATCGAACGACCCAATCGGTTTATTGCACACTGTCGTTTAATGGAAACGAATGAAGAAGTGGTCACACATGTCAAAAATACTGGCAGAGGGAAAGAAGTTTTTTTACCAGGTGCTATTGTGGCGCTTAGTTATCAACCATCGCCTAAAAGAAAAACAGATTACGATTTGATTGCAGTAAAAAAAGGTTCTTTTTGGATTAATATTGATAGTCAAGTACCGAATACATTAGTCAATGAAGCGTTAAAAAATGGTCAAATTGTGCTTCCTGGTTTAGTTGGTACGATCCAAACTGTTAAACGTGAGCAACGATTTGCACATTCAAAATTTGATTTTCTAGTGGAAACGGATGCGGACGAACAAGCTTTTGTCGAAGTGAAAGGCATGACTTTAGAAAATAAAGGCATCGGTGCTTTTCCTGACGCGCCAACACTTCGTGGCTTGAAGCATGTCACTGAACTAATGGCTGCAACTAAAGCGGGTTACCGCTGTTACATTTTGTTTGTGGTCCAATTTGAAGAAATTAAGCAAGCAACGATTCACCAAGAGATGCAACCTGCCTTTGCTGAAAATCTGGGTGCTGCAATTGATCAAGGTGTGCAAGTCCTTGCTTACAATTGCCACGTAACACCAGCAACGATTGAACTTAAGTCACAGGTAACCTTTGATTTATTACAGGCATTTGATGATCCTAATAAATAACTTGAAGAACTCCTAGCGCTTTAAGGCAGGGTAATTACGTGACTTTTGTACGAGAGATTACTATTATAAAGAGAGTAAATAAACAAAAAATGGAGGTTTTTGATTATGATACATTTAGGCGTAATTGGTACCAATTGGATTAGTCATCAATTTGTTGCAGCAGCTTTAGAAACGGGTGCGTATGATTTAACGGCTGTTTATTCTCGGAAACTAGCAACGGCACAAGAATTTGGTTCTCGCTATGGGGATGTGGAATATGCAATTGATTTAGAGACGTTTTTTGGTATTGCACATATGGATACGGTTTATATTGCCTCACCAAATTCATTACATTTTGAACAAGCGAAACAAGCAATTTTAGCGAAAAAAAATGTAATTGTTGAAAAACCAGCTTTTTCAACACCTGATGAGATGGCAGAAATTATTGAATTAGCGAATAAAAATCGTGTGTATTTCTTTGAAGCGGCCCGTAATATTCATGAGCAAAGTTTCCAAAAAATTGCTGAATTATTGCCATTAAAAAACCAAATTTTAGGTGCGAATTTTACGTATATGAAATATTCTTCTCGCTATGATCAAGTATTAGAAGGCAAAGAGCCAAATATTTTTTCTCCTCATTTTTCTGGGGGAGCCTTAGCAGATTTAGGCGTTTATTTAGTTTATGCAGCCTTGGGCTGGTTTGGCGTACCAAACGAAAGCCATTATTTTGCTAGTAAAATTGCGACAGGTGTCGATGGCTTAGGAACAATTATTTTACGTTATGATCAGTTTGACGTGACGTTAAACACTGGAAAAATTAGTGATTCTTTTGCGCCATCCGAAATTTACTTTGAAAACGGGACCTTGATTTTAGATAGTGTCAATGCTATTTCTTCGGCTGAGTACCATGATCGCGCACATGAAGAACGTGATGTCTTAGATATTCAAGTAGCCGATAATCCAATGATTGAAGAAGCCCGTGATTTTGCAGCAGTTTTAAATAACCCAACAGATAAGTATTGGGGCACCAAGTATGAAGAATGGGTTGAGCTTGCTCGAAATGTCAATAAAGTAGTCACTGATTTACGTCATAGTGCCGGCATTATTTTTGATGCTGATAAATAAGAATTAAGCGATAGGAAAGGAACAATATGAGATTTTTAGAACAACTTCCAGAGGCTTGGCAAGAACAGTGGCAAGCTTCTGGCTTTAACGAACCATCAACAATTCAAGAAAAAAGTTTTACGCCCCTTCGCGAAGGAGAAAATGTTTTAGGAATTTCGCCGACAGGAACTGGAAAAACACTTGCTTACATGCTGCCTTTACTCTTAACTGTTGAAAAAGGACAGGGAAATCAATTGTTGATTATTGCTCCGTCTCAAGAATTAGCTATGCAAATTGCTGAAGTTGCTCGGACTTGGGCTAAGCCACTTCAATTAACGGTTCAAACGTTAATCGGCGGGGCAAATGTTTCACGCCAGATTGACAAGTTAAAAAAACGTCCCGAAGTGTTAATCGGAACACCAGGTCGAATTTTAGAGTTAATGAAGAATAAAAAAGTCAAAGCTCAGTTGTTAAAAACAATTGTAATGGATGAAGTTGATCAACTTTTCCAAGAGGAAGAGCTAAGTTTAACCAAACAAATTTTGACACACACACCAACCGAATACCAACTTGTTTTTTATTCAGCGACTGCTGATCGTGTCGTGAATCAAGCGCAATCTTTAAGCCAAAAATTACAGGTGATTGATGTGACGGAAGAAGATACTTCAGCAGGTCAAGTCGCCCACTACTTTATTCGGTTAGCACCAAGAAAAAAAGCTGATTACTTACGTCGTTTGGCCCATACAGAAGCATTCAGAAGCATGGTCTTTTTCAATCAAGTTGCTGATTTAGGTGCAGCAGAAGAAAAATTAGTTTATGAGAATGTGCCAGCTATTGGTCTGGCTTCAGATCAAAGTAAACAGTTGCGTAAATTGGCGATCGATCAATTTAAAGCAGAACGAGTGAAGTTGTTACTAACCACGGATATTGCGGCACGGGGCTTAGATTTCACAGGGGTCCCTTACGTCGTAAACGTAGATGTTCCTTTAACCGAAGAGAGCTATATTCATCGTTCTGGTCGCGTTGGCCGGATGGGTGCACAAGGGGCAGTGATTACGTTTATCAACGATGGCACCAAAAGGGATTATCAACGTTTGATGAAACAATTGGCCATTCCCTATCAGGAAATCTTTTTATATGATGGTGCACTTCATGAACAGCCAAAAGCCAAAGATGAACTAGAAAAAAAGAACGTAGTCAAAGATACGTATTCAGAAAAAAAGAGTACGAAAGAAAGAAAACCAGAAACAGTAAATTCTGTTGTCAAAGAACCACAAGAAACACGCAAAAAGAAGAAAAACAAAAAGAAAAACACGAAAAACAAAGGAGCTCGTAAAGCGAAGAAATAACGCTTTACGAGCTTCAAGCAGAACGTTGTATCGAGGAGGATTCCATGAAATCTCGGAAGGAAGAAATCTTAGCGTTACTTCAAAAAAATGAAACTGGCTTAACGGCAGGAGCGGTAGCAGAACAGTTAATGATTGATCGCAGTAATGCCAGCCGTTATTTAAATGAATTATTCAAAGAAAAGAAAATTACTAGAAGTACTGGACGTCCTGTTATCTATTCAGTGCCAACAATCAATGAAGGAGAACAAGTCCATGTAGATGAGTCCACCTCTGTTAGTTTTGACACATTAGTAGGTGCCAATGATTCTTTAAAAGTGAGTATTCAGCAGGCCAAGGCGGCTATTTTATATCCACCAAGAGGTTTGCATACGATTATCTTTGGGAAAACAGGAACAGGGAAATCTCTTTTTGCTGAATGTATGTACCGTTTTGCCATTGATTCAAAAACCTTAGATGAAGATGCCCCTTTTGTCTCTTTTAATTGTGCTGATTATGCACAAAACCCACAATTATTATTTGGTCATATCTTTGGCGTAAAAAAAGGCGCCTATACTGGTGCGAATGAAGATAGTCCAGGCTTAATGGCAAAAGCAGATGGCGGGATTCTCTTTTTAGATGAAATTCATCGCTTACCGCCAGAAGGTCAAGAAATGCTCTTTACGTTTATTGATAAAGGCGTGTACCGTCCATTAGGAGAAAGTGGTCAAACCTATGAAGCCTCTGTTCAAATTATTGGTGCGACAACGGAATCCTCAGAAAACTTTTTAACCACTTTTAATCGGCGGATTCCGATGTCGATTACATTACCATCTTTAGATGCACGGACGCTAGATGAGCGTTATGCCATCATTTCGTTATTTATTCAGCAAGAGGCAACACGTTTGGGCCAACAAATTGATATCGAACGCGAAGCAGTTTTGGCGTTCATGTTATACGATGCAGAAGGAAATATTGGTCAGGTGAAGCGGGACTTAAAATTAGTTTGTGCTAAGTCATTTCTTTATTATCGGACGCACAATTTAGAACACTTGGTTATCCGTAAACGGGATTTGTCGTTACCTGTCCAAAAAGGATTATTAAAAATTAAAGAAGTGCCTGAGCGCTTGGATCAATTTGTCGATAGTAAAAGTAATTATTTATCTTTCCAGCCAGGTACCAACAAAATTGTTTGGTCGCAAGATCCAGCTAGAGACATGCAAGTTTACAATGAAATCGAAGAAAAAGTCGCTGATTTGTCCGAAGCAGACTTAGAAAATGTTGATTTAGAAGAATTGATTTCTAAAGATATGAATGCGTATTTTAAAAATTATGTCGAAGAATTAACCCAACATTCTTTACATAAGGAGTTACTACCAGAAGCTATTTGGGACTTAACGAATCGTCTTTATGATATCGCAGAAGAGCGTTTGGAACACACGTACAATGAAACAGCACGCTTTGCCTTTGCGCTTCATTTACAAAGTACGATTGAACGTGTCAAAGAAGGTCACGTGATTGTCCATCCTGATTTAAATAATGTCCGTAAAAACATGAAAAAAGAATTTCAAGTAGCCTTAGATTTATCTTCTATTATTGAAGAAGAGAACAACATAGAGATTCCTTTCGATGAAATTGGCTTTATTAGTATGTTTTTATCTATTAATGTCGGTAAAGAAGAAAGAACTCCAGAAAATAATGTTGGTGTGTTCGTCTTAATGCATGGGGATTCTACTGCCTCAAGTATGTTGAAAACCGCCCAAGAACTTTTAGGAACGTCAATCGGAACAGCGATGAATATGCCGTTAACGATGGAAGTTCAAACAATGTATGAACAATTACGAAACCAAGTAATTACGCAAAAAGAATCGTTAAATAATGGGATTTTATTACTGACTGATATGGGTTCATTAAATTCGTTTGGAAATATGTTGTTTGAAGAAACAGGTATCCGAACAAAGGCGATTACAATGACGAGCACAATGATTGTCTTAGAAGCTATTCGAATGGCAAGCGTGGGACGAAGTTTAGAGGACATTTACCAAAATATTCAACTTTCTTTTGAAAGCGTTGTGAGAGAACAATTTCGCTCTAGTCTGCAAAAACGTCAAAACGTAAAAAAAGCAGTAATCGTGACGTGCTTTACAGGAGAAGGGGTCGCCGCAAAACTATACCAACGAATCTTACCAGTTATTGATGAAACAAAAGTGGAACTGATTCAAATGCAATTTATTGAACGAGAAACATTTAAAAAGCATATCGACAACTTGATGGAAGAATATGAAATTAAGGCCATTGCGGGCACTGTGGATGTTGAATATCAAAATATTCCCTTCTTTTCCGTCTATGATATTTTTGATGATGAAAAATTAAATGTACTGAAACGGATTGCTAGTGATGAAGTGGCGATTGATACAATTGTTCATTCACTAAGTGGCGTCATTACTTCTGTGGACTCCTTACAAAAATTAATTCTCATGTTACAAAAAACAGTTCATCAAATACAAACAGACATGCATATTATTGTTGAACCAGGGGTGGATGCCGGAATCATGATTCATTTGGCTTTTCTGGTAGATGCTTTAATTAAAGGAGAAGAAGCAAGAACTTTTCCAAACTTAGCGGAATATGTTAAAACACATCGTTTAGAAATCGATGTCGTACGCACGAATTTTATGTTAATTGAACGGGCGTATCGTGTGACGATTCCAGAAGCGGAAGTTGCGCATGTTACCCAAATGTTTTTAGAAAATGAAATTAAAAGTAAACAATAATAAATAAAAAAACATCAAGAAATGAGAAAACGCTCTCTTTTTTCTTGATGTTTTCTTTTTGTAAGTTACACACAATTTCATGTGTGTAAGCGTTTTCTTTTAGTGTGTACACGCTTTTTTTGATGGTGAAAGCTGTTATATCAGCATTTTAATAAGGAAAAAACTTGGCACAATTATTGCTATAAATAAAGTGTATAACGTCATAACTTTTAAGGAGATGAAGAAAAAATGGCAAAAAAAACAATTATGTTAGTTTGTTCCGCAGGAATGAGCACAAGTTTATTAGTAACAAAAATGCAAAAAGCAGCAGAAGATCGTGGCATGGAAGCAGACATCTTTGCAGTATCGGCTTCTGAAGCAGATACAAACTTGGAAAATAAAGAGGTGAATGTTTTACTTTTAGGTCCACAAGTTCGTTTCATGAAAGGGCAATTTGAACAAAAATTACAGCCAAAAGGGATTCCTTTAGATGTAATTAACATGGCAGACTATGGCATGATGAATGGCGAAAAAGTTTTAGATCAAGCAATCTCATTAATGGGATAAGGAATTAAAACGTTTAAGAAAAGTGAATAGCAAATAAGGATAGTGCATGTTACCAAAGGTTTTATTTTGTACGCTCGATTCATTCGTTTAATGAGGCTACTGCCTTTTTAATAAATATAAATGGATACAGGAGGAATAAAAATGAACGGATTAATGGCATGGATGGAAAAATATATCTTACCAACTGCCGCAAAAATTGGTGCACAGAAACATCTGGTGGCACTAAGGGATGCTTTTATTGGTACATTACCTGCGACAATGGCTGGATCAGTCGCCGTAATGATTAACGCAATTATTCGAGATCTTCCCCAAGAGTTTGTCTCAACTTATGCGGCAAGTTTGGAAGCAGACAAAGGTATTTTTGCAGTATTGAATGTCATCATTGGGATTAATGGTTTTGTTTGGAATGGTACATTGGCTATCGCTGGTTTGATTTTCGCTTTTTCTTGGGGCTATAACTTAGCGAAAGCATACAATGTGAATGAGCTAGCTGGTGGGATTGTCAGTTTAGCTACCTTAATTTCAGGTGTTGCTTTTGCACCAAATAACACAGCTGAATTAGCTGTGAAAGTGCCAGAAAAGATTGCCAACGCAATTAATGGGGCAGAAATTGGTGCGTCAATTGCTAATAATCAATTGACTGTCAATCCATGGGGTTGGTTAAATCTTAATCATTTAAATGGTAACGCTTTCTTTACGGTGATGATTATGGGGGCTTTATCAACTATTATTTTTTGTAAATTAATGCAAGCGGATTTAACAATAAAAATGCCTGATTCTGTTCCACCAGCAGTTTCAAAAGCGTTTGCGGCAATTTTACCAGCAACAATCGCATTGTATGTCGTAGCAATTATTAACTTTACGGTGTCAAAACTTTCAGGCGGTCAATTATTAATTGACTTAATTCAAAAATATATCGCGGAACCGTTCCTTGGGTTATCACAAGGACTAGGTGCTGTGTTAATCGTAACGGTTTTTGTTCAAATTTTCTGGTTCTTTGGTATCCACGGGCCAAACGTTTTGGCACCAGTTCTTGAAGGCATTTGGGGACAAGCACAATTAATCAATATTGATATTTTCCAAAAAGGTTATGAAGGAAAAACAGGAACAGCTGCGGTTTTAGCCGCTATTGACGACGGTAAAGCCTACATGTGGGTCCGTGGTTCGTTTGATGCTTTCGCTTGGTTTGGTGGTTCAGGCGGTACAATCGTCCTAATTATTGCAATCTTGTTATTCTCCAAACGAGCAGATTATTTAACAGTCGGTAAATTATCATTAGGACCTGGGATCTTTAATATCAATGAACCGATTATGTTTGGTTTACCAGTTGTTCTGAATCCAATTATGTTTATTCCATTTGTAATTGCGCCATTAGTTGCTACTACAATTGGCTGGGTTGCAACGTATCTTGGGCTAGTCGCCCCAGTTTCTCAACAAGTCGCATGGGTGACACCGCCGTTGCTATTATCTTTCTTAGCGACAGGTGCCGACTGGCGCGCACCAATCGTAGCGTTGGTATGTATGGTAGTCACTTTCTTGATTTGGACACCGTTTGTTATCGCTGCTAACAAAATGGATCCTGCATTAGGCGAAAGTGAGCAATAGGCAATAAAAACAGCAATTACTTGTATAGAAAGGAGCGAGCGGCATGATTTCGATTGCAAGTGCAATGAAGCAAGAGGAAATTATTACTTTACTAGAGGCATATCAAGGGGAAAATGAAACATTTACTTTTAAAGAAAAGAATGGTATTAAGTTATTTTTTGAAGTTGAAGGAGACCCTGAAACTGCTGCACAAGTTGCAAAACAGCTGATTAAGGAACAACCTTGGGGTGGCGTTTTATACTTCCAAGCAACGGTAGTCTAAAAAGATAGGATGGATGAAAATGATTAGAAATGGATTATTTTTATGTAGTATTGGCTTCTTGATTGTTTTGTATTCGTTGAATCCCAGCTCCTTAAACTATGATTTATTAAGTCTGACAACGGGGATTTTTTTCATTGGACTTGGTGGTTACTTGTTTTTTAAAGGAAAAAAAGTTGCTGAAGAAGAGGCGACAAAGGATGAGGTGAAACGGTAATGGAAATTACGAAAACATTAACTATTTCAGCAGATGAATTTTACACGCAATTAATGAATTCTGTTATTTTTGATATCCGTAAGCAAACAGGCAAAACTCTTACAAGAAAGCAGTTGCGTAAGTTTGAATACATCAAAGAATATAGTAAAAATAGTCGCGCGAAAATAGTTATTGAAGAAGCTGTAGAAAATAAGACCTATCAATTTCGAACATCCACAACTAAAAATGATTTCTCGGTGCGGTATGAGCTCCAGCCAATTGATGAAAAAAGCTGTGAACTGCGTTATACAGAAACAATGGTTTCTTATGGGGCGTTACAAAAACTGAATGACGCAGTATTAGGTATCTTTTTAAGTTATTTTAAAAAGAAACAGTTTTATAAAATGCTTAAAATGATGGAAACTGCTTAAAGGGAAAAAGCGGCTTTTGTCCAGTTGATTCTCTTCAGCTTTAGAAAGTGAGCGATGAGTCGTTTCGACTTATCGCTCACTTTTTTTTGTTGCCCTATTATTTTGGAAACGCACACAAAAAAGCTGTGTGTAATCGTTTTATTTTTAGTGTGTACACGCTTTCTATGTTGAAAAACGTTGTCATATCAAGGTTTTCAATGTGTTAAAACTTGGCACGCTTCTTGCTTATATAAAGGTGTAAAGTAAAACAAAGAGAATTTAGGAGATGAAGGAAAATGGCAAAAAAAACAATTATGTTAGTTTGTTCCGCAGGAATGAGCACAAGTTTATTAGTAACAAAAATGCAAAAAGCAGCAGAAGATCGTGG
>NZ_JAHLRI010000149.1:0-1010 GCF_018919685.1 Enterococcus sp. S183_ASV_20 | reverse complement strand
GGTAAAGGGCATTTAACGACGAAACTGGCTAAAATAAGTAAACAGGTAACGTCTATTGAATTAGACAGTCATCTATTCAACTTATCGTCAGAAAAATTAAAACTGAACATTCGTGTCACTTTAATTCACCAAGATATTCTACAGTTTCAATTCCCTAACAAACAGAGGTATAAAATTGTTGGGAATATTCCTTACCATTTAAGCACACAAATTATTAAAAAAGTGGTTTTTGAAAGCCATGCGTCTGACATCTATCTGATTGTTGAAGAAGGATTCTACAAGCGTACCTTGGATATTCACCGAACACTAGGGTTGCTCTTGCACACTCAAGTCTCGATTCAGCAATTGCTTAAGCTGCCAGCGGAATGCTTTCATCCTAAACCAAAAGTAAACAGTGTCTTAATAAAACTTACCCGCCATACCACAGATGTTCCAGATAAATATTGGAAGCTATATACGTACTTTGTTTCAAAATGGGTCAATCGAGAATATCGTCAACTGTTTACTAAAAATCAGTTTCATCAAGCAATGAAACACGCCAAAGTAAACAATTTAAGTACCGTTACTTATGAGCAAGTATTGTCTATTTTTAATAGTTATCTATTATTTAACGGGAGGAAATAATTCTATGAGTCGCTTTTGTAAATTTGGAAAGTTACACGTTACTAAAGGGAATGTAGATAAATTATTAGGTATACTACTGACAGCTTCCAAGGAGCTAAAGAGGTCCCTAGCGCCTACGGGGAATTTGTATCGATAAGGAATAGATTTAAAAATTTCGCTGTTATTTTGTACAATAAGGATAAATTTGAATGGTACCATAAACGACCGTTTATGGTACCTTTTCATTTTCCTGCTTTTTCTAAATGTTTTTTAAGTAAATCAAGTACCAAAATCCGTTCCTTTTTCATAGTTCCTATATAGTTATACTTAATGAGTTATGGTACATTTAAATTATAAAATTAAGGAGGTTTTTTTATGATTTTTGGCTATGCTCGAGTGAGTACGGA
>NZ_JAHLRI010000148.1:0-1081 GCF_018919685.1 Enterococcus sp. S183_ASV_20 | reverse complement strand
ATTTTATCCTAGCATGAGATTACCGGTAAGCGGTGATACAGATCCAAATAGCCCAGCATTAGCTTATTATGAAGCTGGTCAGGCCATTATCTACGATAGTTATGTTTTTGCCAATGGTTATGCATGGATTAGTTATATTGCAGGTTCAGGCTTGCGCCGTTATGTGGCAGTAGGGCCAGATGATGGTCGAACAGACACTGTATGGGGAACAGGATTTTTTGATAATGGTGGAGATCCTGGTTCACAGGCACACCCTAATTCTATTGGGTTGGTACCTAAAGCAGGTAATTTTGTTCCAAATCGCAAGCTTCCGGTCAGTGCTGACACCGATCCAAATAGTGCTGCATTAGATTATTACGAAGCAGGTCAGTCAATTGGTTATGACAGTTATATTTTCGAAAATGGCTATGCGTGGATTAGTTATATTGCAGGCTCTGGATTGCGCCGCTACGTGGCAGTGGGACCAGATGATGGTCGTACAGATACTGTATGGGGCAAAGGATTCTTTAATTAGTACAAATTATATTGCTTTAAACACTAGTTATTAGTGTTTAAAGCAATATTTCTTAAGATAAAGCATTAAGATCATTGAAAATTAAATACACACCTATATGAAATCCATTACTAACGTAAATATTTATGTCACAAAATGGATATTTTCATTACATACATTTATAAAAATAGAAGGTAGTGATTATGTGAAGTTTTGGGCAGAAGTAACTCGGTTATCAGATATTTATAGGTTTACAAATAAGGAAGAAGATTTGATAAATGTAATGGAATATATGGAAAGATATATAGGTGTATCTGCAAAAAATGCAAAGCATAGAAGCGAACTCTATAAGCTTTGTATCCCGTATGAAGATTTTATAAGTTCTTTTGATTTGGCCGTATGGGAAGCGCTTGAAACATATGCAGGACAAGAAAAAGTAGAACATACTTTTAAAAATATTGTTCTTTTTAGAATGAATCTTGCTGAAAAAAGTGTGTGGCGATTATACAAAAGCAATACATGTGATAGCGCTGACAAAAATGGTATTTCTTATGACTCTGCACGTTGGAACGAGTTAGATAGTAATAC
>NZ_JAHLRI010000147.1:0-1085 GCF_018919685.1 Enterococcus sp. S183_ASV_20 | reverse complement strand
CCTCTAAAACGTCCTTCTTTTTTCGCTATTTCTATTCCTTGCCTTTGTCTTTCTTTGATTCTTATTCTTTCAGATTCAGCTTGGTACTTGTAAATTTCGATTATTAAATTATTAATTAATAATCTTAAATTATTATCCTCTATACCCTTTAAAGTAGGAAGATTTAAAACGTCTAGTGTCGCACCTTTTTTATGAATTGCAGCAATTAGATTAGTTAGTAATTTATTATCTCTTGCCAAACGATCTAATTCTGTAACGGTTACTATATCGCCCTCTCGAATAAATTCGAGCATTTCATTTAAAGCTGGTCTTTCTGTTTGATCACCTTGCATTTTTTCTGAAAATATTTTTTCAACTTTTTCAGAATTTAATTTTTCTATTTGACGATTTAAATTTTGAGTTTTACTACTAACACGAGCATATCCAACCTTCATAAAATCTTCCTCAATCTTTCATATCAATATCTAAATATTTACGGACATATACACTTTTACCTCTATCTTTATAAAATTCTGATTCGTTTAAAATCTTTACTTCTTCATTTTGCGATTCTAACCATTCAATAAATTTATCAACTTCTTCACTCTCGCCATGCAAACGAATTTTCAACATTAAATTCATCAACTCCTTTTATAAAATAAAAACTAAAATGCACAACTCTGTTGTCACATTATATTATCAATTATACCAAAGACTTCTAATAGTGACAAATAAGTGTACCCTGTTGGCTCTTTAATATAGAGCTTTATAAAAATATAGAAATACATTATGAGGATTTCTATATTTTGTTTATTACTTAGTTTCTATCGTTAAATAGGTATCATTTGATAACTTTATTTTATTTCGTAACATGTTTCTCTATAAAATCACTTTGAACTTTTGTAGAAATCATTCTCTTAGGTAAAATAAAAATTTTGTTTTTGTCGATTTTCATTAAATAAAATTCTTCAGTCTCAAAAACACCTTCTATATCATTCCATAAGTGTGATTTTTTATCTTCTTCATTATTTGCTTGCCAGTAAACAATGCCAGAATCATTAATTTTCACTTTTCTTGGCTCTAAAGTTTTCGGATCTGTATTTTTG
>NZ_JAHLRI010000146.1:0-1123 GCF_018919685.1 Enterococcus sp. S183_ASV_20 | reverse complement strand
TTGAATGGAAGGACGTGTAAGAATGGCAGAAAAAAAGAAAAAATACTGTGTGACAATTGTTGAAACCTTAGAGGTAGCTGTATATGTTTACGCTGAAAGCGAAGAACAAGCACATGAATTAGTTTCTAACATGTATTACGACCAAGAAATAATCTTAACAGAAGATAATCACGAAACAACAGAATTTATCATTTAAAACAACGAAAGAGGTGAAAAAGATATTTTAGAGGTGTTGAATTATTTCCACGAAAAAAGCACAAAAAAAGAAACCTTTTGCCACTAACAAAAGATTTCTAAAGAATTGGTAAGTTATACCTGAATAAATTTGTAATTCAAGTATAACGTATCTCATGACCTTTGACAAGTGAATTTCCCCCAACCTCTTATTCATAAGAGGTTGGACTAACAAAAGAAACGAGGGAACGTTATGGACTTTCAAAATATACAAACTGTAAAAGAATTGACATACGCACTCAAACAATACAATCAAAATCTAGCAACCACTATTTTTGACGACACACAAGGCTATATAAGTGTAGCATTCAAAAAGGACAAGATAGAAAAGAACGGAAACGACTTTCAATTTTTATGTTTCTATCCTAATTATGAAGTAGCCCTTTATCCAGTCGTGACATTACTTTCTTATCTTGAAAAGCTACCAGAAAAAGCAACCGTTGCGATTAAAGACCCCGACGGTAACTACTCGTCCCTTTATCTAACCATTGATGAAACGATAGATAAAGGGACGAAATACAAGTGGCTAGTAATTAGCGACAGACTTTCTTATGAACGCTTTTACTTAACTAGTCAATTGACTATACAAGAGCAAGCACTGGAAAAGATGTTAAAAGAACTAGAAACCGAACCTAACAATAGACTAGAAGCCATTCAGGACTGGCTATGCCAACAAACCGATAAAGACCTTTTGACTGGTATTTTAAAGGAAGATAGAACATTGAAAGGGGCAGAAGCTTACTGCATTCAAAAGGCCTATGAAATACGTAATGGTAACGGGGCAATGGCTAGTCACATTACTGTTTTTAACTGGGTTAGAGAATATTATACGCTTGACGAACTGCCAACGGATAAGCCAAAAATACAAGCGACAATAAAAAGCGATTAT
>NZ_JAHLRI010000145.1:0-1134 GCF_018919685.1 Enterococcus sp. S183_ASV_20 | reverse complement strand
CCTTTAGCAGAATCTATTAACTTAGCTAGTGTATTACTGTAATTATTTCGAAATTCATTATTGGTAGTATATAAACCTGGTACACTAATAACTGAGAGACCCTCTATTTCCATGCTTGATGGCAGATTTTCCTTAGTATTTAAATCCGATTCCATACTTTCAGCAGAAACATTTAATATTGAGCTATGTTTATTCCCCCTAATTAATAATTTATTTAGTTCCGATATATTTTTTACTGACTTACCATAATTATAATTAGATAAGGTCGAGGCCCATTTTTTTTGATTTTCAATAATTCCAGATTGACTCATGATCTGTACAGCATCTACACTCCTAGTGTCTAACGATAAATATTGGTTTGATTGGTGTAGAATATATATACCTAAAAAAAATAAGCAACCTAAAGTAAATAAGTACTTAAATATTTTCATAACAAACCTCCCCATAATTACAATGGGAACAGAGGTAGAATAATCTATCTCTGTTCCCATTGTAATTACTATTTATAATAATAGTTTTAATATTAATTATGGTCTCCGACAAAGATTTTGTCCACCGCCAATATAACCTGCAGTAACAGACCCTACAGGACAAGCTCCTTGCCATGGAAAAGTCGTTCCTGACGGAACGTTCCAAGGTTTAAAATCTCCATTAGGAAAAGCTCCTTTAGGAGGGGTAACTGCTACTCCTCCACTAATTGCTTGAATTTCTACTTCTTTTAATTCTTTGTACTTTTTCATTCTACATTCCTCCTATTTATTCTTACAGCAAAATGAAAGCGGATTCATAAAGCTAATTTAATTAAACCAAACCTATGTGTATCTGTCAATAAGAACTAAAGGTAAATTTATTTCTTGTAGTATACGATATCAAAACTAACTTACACAGGACCTTTACTAAATTCTTATCGCTTTGCTAAAGCTGTCATTGATTCTTCATCGTTTGCTAGTGCTAACAACCGTTGAATTTTATCTTTTCTTTTTTCATCCATTCGTATTCTCCTGGCTCATAGTAATCTTTAAAATTGGATCATCTGCTGTATTTCTTGGAAAACCATACACGACTCCTTCTAACGCTCGTTCCATTTTCGTTTGTTTTTCGGTTCTTTCCTTTTTACTTTCATGATATAACTTT
>NZ_JAHLRI010000144.1:0-1144 GCF_018919685.1 Enterococcus sp. S183_ASV_20 | reverse complement strand
ATCAAATAATTGTTCTGCTTCTTCTTTTAAATTTTCATCAACATTTACATGTATAGGTTTCTTTTTTGTAGTAGCCAACTTTATCCCTCCTTTATGTATATAATTATAACATAATTTGTTGTTATTAACAACATATTGTGTTATAATTTCTCACTAAAACCTTTCAATAATTCATAACGGCTAATTATTAATTTCTCCATGGTATATGCTGGGTAGTAACGTGTTCCTATTGTGGTCTGTTCTCGTTATTGGTGAAAAATCTTTCTCTAACAAAGGAAGTGAAGTACATTTAAATTTGTATCCTCTTTCTTTCAGTTCTTTAGTTAAAAAACCTTTTGGGTCAACAATTACTTCCACATCATTCTCCACATTCACCTTCCATACTTCACCTACTCCTGGTACTGTAGATTTTAAAATCCTATCTTTCATGGCTGAAAGCCCCTTTCTGTCACATATCCTGGAATGCTCCAAATTTCTATCAACTGACTTTTAGCTTGTTCTTGCGCTTTCTCTAATTCTTCTAAGTACTTAGTATTTGGCTCTTTTACATAAGCCACACGTGCTAAACCTTCACTCACAAGCGTTTTTTGTAGTAATGTTCCATCTACAAATATGTAGCCCAACGCTCGGCCGTAGCGGTCTGTTTTATCGCCCTTATCATATTCAAAAGTGATTTCTGTAGCAGTAGACAAAAGCTCTTTTGTGCGGTTACTAGCTTCCAACCCAAACGGTTGAACTTTTGTGTTTGGTTTGACCGTCTCGGGTGTGTCAATTAATAAAAAGCGAACCTTTCGTTCTTTTCCGTCAATCCTCAAAACCGTTGTGTCACCGTCTACGTGTCGTACAAAGTCAGCTGGTATACGTTGATCGTTTGAGATCGTTTGAGTAAAATTTCCAGTAACTTCTTTTACGCTATCCTGTGCTTTTTGTTCAAGACTTACGCATCCTGATAATAAAAAAGTGGATACTGCTGTAAGCAGCAGCCACTTTTTACCGATTAACTTTTTCATTTTCTCCCTCCTTCAGATAAAGTTTAATGATAAGCAGGCGGTTCCATATCATCCATACCATAAAACGGTTCGGCGTTCGCCATTTCTGGCATTTGTTGTTTTTGTTCTCTATTTTGTACAGTTTCTTTTGATTC
>NZ_JAHLRI010000143.1:0-1226 GCF_018919685.1 Enterococcus sp. S183_ASV_20 | reverse complement strand
ACTTCCGCCGCTGGCGCACCCGAGCTTAACGGACCTGTCGCAATGTTGACATAGCCAACTTTGCCTGTGGGTGAAACTAAGCCATTAATCACTGTTTCGTCTTGACCAAGTAAGGCCCGCGAAGCGCCGACACCTGTGAAGACTTGGTTCACGTGTTGCGGTTGTAGAACTTCTGATAAGCGAGCCACCATTTGACTTTGATTAGGATCGCCAGCCCCTAAGCCGACAGATAAAGCGTTGTTGGTTGCTGCTTGGTATTTTTTCATATCGTCAATGGCTGCTTCATCGGTTTCATAGTTTTTTGAAAGGACGCCTAACACAACATGCCCTTCTGCTGCTTCATAACAGGCTTGGGCATTTTCTACTGAATTGGCTAAGACGTTTAAACAAATGCGTTCTTCTAAATAATTAGGTTTTAATGACATGGCTTATTTCTCCTTTGTGTCCATAATTTCTTGTAATCGTTGCACGATTTTGTTCATTTCTTCTTGATTGACAGAACGAATGTCAAATTCAATGATGCCATTGTTGGCTTGATATTCTCGCGTATAAATGGCTGGACTTTCTGCTTTTAACGCTTGGATGACTTCCTTGGCGGTTTTTCTGCCGTCCACTTTGACACTGGCGCGATAAATGTCTCGTCCGGCGCCATCCTGGACGATTTTAGCGGTTAAATCTGACAAGTTGTTGATGGCTTCAACAAACGGTTTTAAGCGTTCTTGCATCGAAGCCCCTGATTCACTGCCATGTGCCAAGTATTCTTCCACTGCTTGCGTAAAGCCCAAGATATTGTCTTTGCCAATTTTCATTGCTCGACCAATGCCTTTGCCTTGTAGGCGCACCCAGTCAATGTATTCTTTTTTCCCGACCACTAAACCGGCACTTGGCCCTTCAATGGCTTTGGCGCCGCTGTAAATCACCAAATCAGCGCCTGCTTCGGTGTATTTGAAAAGATCTTCTTCTGCTGCCGCGTCAACAATTAGCGGCACCTTGTGGCGTTGCGCCACTTTGGCCGCTTCGGCCACCGTCAGCATACTTTTTTGCACGGTATGGTGGCTTTTGATGTATAGAATGGCCGCTGTTTTTTCAGAAATCATCATTTCCACGTGTTCTGGACTGCACATGTTGGCGTAGCCAGCTTCCACCACTTGGCCGCCGCCTTGCGCTACCATGACTTCTACAGGCGTGCCGTAGTCCACGTTGTGCCCTTTAGGTAAAACAATCTC
>NZ_JAHLRI010000142.1:0-1229 GCF_018919685.1 Enterococcus sp. S183_ASV_20 | reverse complement strand
AAAAAACTCATTCAACGCGGTGTTCTCGGTTTGTTTTGATTCTTTTTACTTCAATATCCAGTTTTCAATGAACGAATGTTTTGAGAGTAGACCTCTCAAAACTGAACAAAGTAAAGACGAAATGTGTATTTCCGTAATATTCCTTAGAAAGGAGGTGATCCAGCCGCACCTTCCGATACGGCTACCTTGTTACGACTTCACCCCAATCATCTATCCCACCTTAGGCGGCTGGCTCCAAAAAGGTTACCTCACCGACTTCGGGTGTTACAAACTCTCGTGGTGTGACGGGCGGTGTGTACAAGGCCCGGGAACGTATTCACCGCGGCGTGCTGATCCGCGATTACTAGCGATTCCGGCTTCATGCAGGCGAGTTGCAGCCTGCAATCCGAACTGAGAGAAGCTTTAAGAGATTTGCATGACCTCGCGGTCTAGCGACTCGTTGTACTTCCCATTGTAGCACGTGTGTAGCCCAGGTCATAAGGGGCATGATGATTTGACGTCATCCCCACCTTCCTCCGGTTTGTCACCGGCAGTCTCGCTAGAGTGCCCAACTAAATGATGGCAACTAACAATAAGGGTTGCGCTCGTTGCGGGACTTAACCCAACATCTCACGACACGAGCTGACGACAACCATGCACCACCTGTCACTTTGTCCCCGAAGGGAAAGCTCTATCTCTAGAGTGGTCAAAGGATGTCAAGACCTGGTAAGGTTCTTCGCGTTGCTTCGAATTAAACCACATGCTCCACCGCTTGTGCGGGCCCCCGTCAATTCCTTTGAGTTTCAACCTTGCGGTCGTACTCCCCAGGCGGAGTGCTTAATGCGTTTGCTGCAGCACTGAAGGGCGGAAACCCTCCAACACTTAGCACTCATCGTTTACGGCGTGGACTACCAGGGTATCTAATCCTGTTTGCTCCCCACGCTTTCGAGCCTCAGCGTCAGTTACAGACCAGAGAGCCGCCTTCGCCACTGGTGTTCCTCCATATATCTACGCATTTCACCGCTACACATGGAATTCCACTCTCCTCTTCTGCACTCAAGTCTCCCAGTTTCCAATGACCCTCCCCGGTTGAGCCGGGGGCTTTCACATCAGACTTAAGAAACCGCCTGCGCTCGCTTTACGCCCAATAAATCCGGACAACGCTTGCCACCTACGTATTACCGCGGCTGCTGGCACGTAGTTAGCCGTGGCTTTCTGGTTAGATACCGTCAGGGGACGTTCAGTTACTA
>NZ_JAHLRI010000141.1:0-1239 GCF_018919685.1 Enterococcus sp. S183_ASV_20 | reverse complement strand
ACCTTGAATCGCTTCCATTTCTTCTAAACTTAACTCTTCAAAAGAAGGACCAACAAGTTCTAATTTATTAGAGTAATAGTTTTCTTGATTTTCCTTATTTAGCACTGTGCTTCACCTCACTAAGTTTTATAGTATATTTTAACAATGTTTTAAAGACACAACTACAGTTACTCCAGTAAAAATACCGCCACCAACCCAGCCACAAGCAGCACTACTTGCTGCAGCTGTCGCCGCAACAGCACACACCGGTGTTGTCTCAGCCTGAACATCTCCACTACCTTGAATCGCTTCCATTTCCTCAACACTTAGTTCTTCAAAACTAGGAACTACACTTAAATTTTCCATAATTCTTACCCTCCATCATAAAATTGTTGTATATTGCATAACATAATATGTTACAATTTAATATTATAGAGCTTTTAATCTTTTGTCAAGTGACACTTGACAAAAAGGAGGAATCAAAATGGCTATTTTTATTTTTTTATTGGATATCATTTCTGTAGTCTACTTTGTTTTTAATCTGACTGATTCAAAAAAAGATGAGCGAATTTTATATACAATTTCTTTAACATCTACTTACATGTACTTATTTATTAACTTTTCCATACTTATAGTAATTGCTATTTTTCTTTTACTACCTAATGTTATTACTAAAAACTATCTATTTAATTTTATCTACTATTACTTCTCTCTATCAATGATATTGCACTCTCTGTTACTACTTTTTTTCAACAAGAGGACTTCATAAATGATAATCAATAACTTAAAATTAATTAGAGAGAAAAAAAAAATTAGCCAAAGTGAATTAGCTGCTTTATTAGAAGTTAGCAGACAAACTATTAATGGTATAGAAAAAAATAAATATAACCCTTCTTTACAGTTAGCATTAAAAATTGCTTACTACCTGGATACTCCACTAGAAGATATTTTTCAATGGCAACCTGAATAAAAAAGATTTTTAAATTTCACCACAGAATATTTAAATTAAAAGAAAGGTGCTTCGTATGAAGAAAAAGTTTATATCCCTTCTGATTTTATTTTTAGGAATAATTGTTGGCATAGTAACAGTTTATATTTTAAAGCATAAATAATTATGACTGTTGTTTTATACTTTAATCATAACTGATTTTTTATCAGTAAAACCCTCACTTATGATTACATTGGTTCTGTTGCAAAGTTTTAAATAAAGAATAAAATCCCTTACGGTATCTATGATTTAAGCTGGGATTCCCAATAATA
>NZ_JAHLRI010000140.1:0-1324 GCF_018919685.1 Enterococcus sp. S183_ASV_20 | reverse complement strand
GATAAAGTCCGTATAATTGTGTAAAAGTAAAAAGGCCATATAACAGTCCTTTTACGGTACAATGTTTTTAACGACAAAAACATACCCAGGAGGACTTTTACATGACCCAAGTACATTTTACACTGAAAAGCGAAGAGATTCAAAGCATTATTGAATATTCTGTAAAGGATGACGTTTCTAAAAATATTTTAACAACGGTATTTAATCAACTAATGGAAAATCAACGAACAGAATATATTCAAGCAAAAGAATATGAACGAACAGAAAACCGACAAAGTCAACGAAATGGCTATTATGAGCGCAGCTTTACGACACGTGTAGGCACGCTAGAATTAAAAGTACCCAGAACACGTGATGGCCATTTTTCACCCACAGTGTTTGAACGTTATCAACGAAACGAAAAAGCCCTCATGGCTTCAATGTTGGAAATGTATGTATCAGGCGTTTCAACTCGTAAAGTATCAAAAATTGTGGAAGAACTTTGTGGTAAATCCGTCTCTAAGTCCTTCGTTTCTAGCTTAACAGAACAGCTAGAACCTATGGTTAACGAGTGGCAGAATCGTTTATTATCAGAAAAAAATTATCCTTACTTAATGACCGATGTACTCTATATAAAAGTACGAGAAGAAAATCGAGTACTCTCAAAAAGCTGTCATATAGCGATTGGAATAACCAAAGATGGCGACCGTGAAATTATCGGCTTCATGATTCAAAGTGGCGAAAGCGAAGAGACCTGGACAACATTTTTTGAATACCTAAAAGAACGCGGTTTACAAGGTACGGAACTCGTTATTTCTGATGCGCACAAAGGATTAGTCTCTGCCATTAGAAAATCCTTCACCAACGTAAGTTGGCAAAGATGCCAAGTTCACTTCCTAAGAAATATCTTTACCACCATTCCTAAAAAAAATTCAAAATCTTTCAGAGAAGCTGTTAAAGGAATTTTTAAGTTCACAGATATTAACTTAGCGCGTGAGGCTAAAAATCGATTGATTCATGATTATATCGATCAACCAAAATATTCAAAAGCTTGCGCATCATTGGATGATGGATTCGAAGACGCCTTTCAATATACCGTACAAGGAAATTCCCACAATCGACTAAAGAGTACCAATCTAATTGAACGACTGAATCAAGAAGTACGCAGAAGAGAAAAGATTATTCGCATCTTCCCCAATCAAACATCAGCCAATCGCTTAATTGGAGCCGTTCTTATGGACCTACATGATGAATGGATTTATTCTTCAAGAAAATACATCAATTTTGATAAGTAGAAATGGTAAAAACATTGTATAGCATTTTACACAGGAGTCTGGACTTGACT
>NZ_JAHLRI010000013.1:0-71490 GCF_018919685.1 Enterococcus sp. S183_ASV_20 | reverse complement strand
TTCTTAGAAGCAAGTGAATGGGGTTGGCAAATTGATCCCGAAGGATTACGAATTGCCCTAAATGAATTATATAATCGTTATCAAAAACCTTTATTTATTGTGGAAAACGGCTTAGGTGCAATTGATAAAGTAGACGAAAATTTCTATGTGGCAGACGACTATCGGATTGATTATTTACGTCGTCATATTGAAGCAATGGCAGAAGCAGTTGCAGACGGCGTCGATTTAATGGGCTATACGCCGTGGGGCTGTATTGATTTAGTCAGTGCTTCCACAGGTGAAATGAGTAAACGGTATGGGTTTATTTACGTTGATTTAGACGATGAAGGAAATGGTACTAAAAACCGTTATGAAAAAAAATCGTTTAATTGGTACAAACAAGTTATCGAAACTAATGGACAAAACTTAGACTAGTTATTGTAATTAAGCAAAACAAGATAATCGTAGTAGGTAGTTGCTTCTGTTCCCGCCGTTTATTAATTTTTAAGCTTGAGCCAAAAATCCAAAATGATTTTTGGCCCAAGCTCTTTTTTGTCAATTTTTCAAAATAGTGCACAATACGTTATAATAGAAACAACTGAGAGGAGCGTTTCTAATGATTAAGCAATTACAACATCCATTTTTTGTTATTATGGGTCCGAGTGGTTCTGGCAAGACCGCAATTACAAGTAAGGTTTTTCCGAAAAACTATAAAGTTATCTCGCATACTACGAGGAAAAAACGATTGGATGAAGTGGATGGTGTGGATTACTATTTTGAAACAAAAGCAAGTTTTCAAACCTTGATTGAAACCAATCAGTTAGTGGAGTATGATTTTTACCATGGAAACTATTACGGTGTCGGTGTAACTGCCATCGTTGAAACAACGAAAGAGCATCCAGCCTATAATGCGTTAACTTTTCCGGGCTTTCAAGCGGTCTTTGAGCGTTTTGGCGAGTCCGTCATTCCAGTTTTTTTTGACGTTTCAAAAGAAAATATTTATCAACGTTTAAAGCAACGAGAATCTGATCCTAAAATTATTGAAGAACGTTTAAATCTTTATGATCAAGAAATTCTTATCAAAAACCAATTGGAACAATATCCTAATTATCAACGAATAGATGCCAATGGACCTATAAAAGAGGTCGCTGGCTTGTTACAAGAATGCATCAAACACTATTATTAATCAAGCAACTGGTGAGACAGAATCTAACATCAATTTTGTCTTGCTAGGAGCTTGATTTTTTTTGTAAAAAACTTGCATTCTGAATAGAGAGTGCTATAATGACATGGTGTCATATGACAATGTGTCATAAAAGGGAGGAACACAAATATGCCTACGAATACGTTTTTTCATTTGCCAGAAGAAAAGCAACAACGCTTATTAGATGCTGCGCAAATTGAATTTTCGCGCCATTCTTTACAAGAAGCGTCAATTGCAAATATTGTTAAATTAGCGGGAATTCCGCGCGGTAGCTTTTATCAATATTTTGAGAACAAAGAAGATTTGTATTTTTATTACTTTGCGACATTAAGAAAAAATAGTGAACGAGATTTAGAGAAACAAATTATTGCGGAAAATGGTGATTTAATCGAAGCCATGGATGTCTATTTCTCCAAAATGATTGTCGAAGTGCTAACTGGAGAGAATGCTTCTTTCTATCGGAATTTATTTGTCAACATGGACTATCGTGTTTCACGTCGGGTGACGGATAATTTAGCGACTGGGGAAGAGGAAAAAAATAGGAAACAGCACTGTCATAAGCATAGAGGAAGAAAAGGGCATGCTGCCTATGCAGAACATCTTTATCAAATAATCGATCGTTCGAAATTAACCATTGAAACGCCAAAAGAATTCACATGGTTCATGCAGACGGCGATGCATGCCGTTTTCTCAACAATTGTTGATGGGTATCGTCAACAAAGAGAAAATACCGCCTATGATTCAACTGAAGCAGTCAAACAATTAAAAATGAAATTAAGTTGGTTGAAAAATGGCGCTTATAAGTAGCAAAAAGGAGGAGAAGTTAGTTGATTAAACTAGTCAAACGGATGTCATTATGGTCGGTCTTTGCAGCGGTTTTATTTATGATCGTGCAAATTATCGCAGATTTATATCTGCCCACATTAACATCTAATATCATTAATGACGGTGTTGCTAAAGGAGATATTAACTATATTTGGAGTACAGGAGTTGTCATGTTAGGCTTTTCTTTGATTAGCATTGTCGCTTCTATTGGAAATACCTTTTTTGCCACCAAAGAATCACAAAGTTTAGGTAAAAAATTACGGACTGATATTTATCGAAAAGTTGAAAATTTTTCTAATAATGAATTTGACAAATTTGGGACAGCTTCGCTAATTACACGAACAACCAATGATGTCAATCAGATTCAAATGGTTATGCAAATGTTTTTACGTTTAATGATTAACGCACCTTTAACGTTAATTGGTGCAAGTTTCATGGCGTATAACAAGGACCCACAATTAACGAAAATTTTTCTATATGTTTTACCAATTATGGCTGTTTTAGTGGGCGGTATCATGTTTTTAGCGGTTCCGTTATTTAAAAGCATGCAAAAGAAAACCGACCGTTTAAATTTAGTTTTTCGTGAAGGACTAACAGGGGTTCGTGTGATTCGGGCCTTTGGCAAAGCAAACTATGAAGAACAACGTTTTGATGAAGCCAATAAGGATTATACACAAACGGCGATTAAAGTGAATACGATTGTCGCTTTGATGATTCCTTTAATGACACTCATTATGAGTGGTACCAATATTGCAATCACTTGGTTTGGCGGTCATTATATTGCGGAAATGCAACTAGAAGTAGGGAACTTAATTGCCTTTATGACTTATGCCATGCAAATTCTGATGAGTTTCATGATGTTATCCATGATTTTTGTCATGGTACCGCGGGCGCAAGCCTCTGCTGATCGGATTAATGAGGTGCTAAATACTGATTCAGAAATCAAAGATGTACCCAATCCAGAACTGCTCTCTCTAAAAGGCGACGAAGCAACATTGGCGTTTGAACATGTTAATTATCGTTACCAGCATGCTGAAAACTTAGCACTGGAAGATATAGATTTTTCAGCAAAATCTGGGGAGACGGTCGCAATTATTGGTGGGACAGGTTCTGGGAAAACAACGCTGGTTAATCTTTTACCACGTTTTTATGATGTTGAATCTGGCAAAATTTTGCTAAATGGTAAAAACATTAAAGATACGTCACAGCATAATTTACGAGAAATGATTGGCTTTGTACCGCAAAAGGCTGTTTTATTTACAGGAACGATTCGTGAAAATATGCAATACGGCGCCCCAAATGCGACCGATGAAGAAATTTGGCAAGCTTTAGAAATTGCGCAGGCAAAGGCGTTTGTTTCAGAATTGGCAGAAGGTTTGGATAGTCATGTCGAACAAGGCGGCGGTAATTTCTCTGGCGGACAACGCCAGCGGTTGGCTATTGCTCGTGCTTTAGTAAAACCAGCAGATGTCTATGTTTTTGATGATTCCTTTTCTGCATTGGATTTCAAAACAGATGCTAATTTAAGAAAAGCCTTAAAAGAGCAGATGACGGATGCAATTGTCGTTTTAGTAGCCCAACGTGTAAGTACGGTTATGGAAGCATCGACAATTTTAGTATTAGACGAAGGAAAATTAGTTGGTAAAGGAACGCATGAAGAGTTATTAGCGAATAACCAAACGTATCAAGAAATTGTACATTCTCAATTGAGAGAGGAGGACCTTGCATGAGTAGTCGACCAAAAGGCGGACCAATGGGCGGGGGACCAGGACGTAACATTGGCGCAAAAGGGCCAAAACCAAAAAATTTCTGGAAAACAGTGAAACGTTTATTTCGATACATGTCTAAACGAATGCTGTCAATTATTGCTGTCTTAGTATTAGCAATCGCAGCCGTCGTTTTCCAAATTCAAACACCAAAAGTATTAGGACAGGCAACAACTGAAATTTTTAAAGGCGTCATGAAAGGCACTGCTGAAATGAAACAAGGCTTAAAAATAACATCTTTTCCAATTGATTTTGACAAAATCGGTCAAATTTTATTAATTGTTATTGCCATGTACCTTATTTCTGCTGTCTTTAATTTCTTGCAGCAAGTAATTATGACACGTGTTTCACAGCGAACAGTTTATGAATTACGTCAAGAATTAGAAGCGAAAATGAACAAAGTTCCAATTTCCTATTATGATACTCATAGTAATGGGGACATTATGTCACGGGCAATTAACGACATGGATAATATTGCGAGTACTTTACAACAAAACTTAACCCAATTAATTACCAGTATCGTGACATTTGTGGGTGTACTTTGGATGATGCTGACCATTAGCTGGCAGTTAACACTAATTGCCTTAGCAACAGTGCCATTAAGTTTAATTGTTGTGATGGTTGTGGCGCCTCGCTCGCAAAAACATTTTGCGGCTCAACAAAAAAGCTTAGGATTATTGAATAACCAAGTCGAAGAAACCTACGGTGGTCACGTAGTAGTAAAAAGTTTCAACCACGAAGAAAGTGATCAAGAAGTATTTGAAAAAGAAAATGAAAAATTATATCATGCTGGTCGCAAAGCACAATTTATTTCAGCGATCATTATGCCTTTAATGAACTTTATCAAAAATCTAGGCTATGTGTTTGTTGCAGTCCTTGGTGGCGTAAAAGTAGCGAATGGTATGATGGATTTAGGGGATGTCCAAGCATTTCTTCAATATACCAATCAATTTTCACAACCGATTACTCAAATCGCTAATTTGATGAATACAATCCAAGCTACGGTAGCTTCGGCAGAACGTGTCTTTGAAGTATTAGATGAAGAAGAAATGGTGGATGAACCTTCTGACGTACCAGTGGAAACAGATAGTCCTTATCGTGTTTCTTTTGAACATGTTGCTTTTGGCTATTCACCAGAGAAATTATTAATGAAAGATTTCAATTTAAATGTTAAACCTGGGGAAATGGTCGCAATCGTGGGCCCAACAGGTGCTGGAAAAACAACCCTAATTAACTTATTGGAACGTTTCTATGATATTAGTAGCGGCAGCATCAAATATGATGGCGTAGATACGCGCGATTTGTCTCGCGAAGAGTTGCGAGCACACTTTTCAATGGTTCTTCAAGATACTTGGTTGTTCACTGGAAGTATCTATGACAATATTCATTATGGTAATGACCAAGCGAGCGAAGAAGAAGTGATCCGTGCGGCGAAAGCAGCCCATGTGGATGATTTTGTCAGAAAATTACCAGAAGGCTATCAAACGATTCTAAATGAAGAAGCCAGCAATATTTCTCAAGGTCAACGACAATTAATTACAATTGCTCGAGCATTCTTAGCAAATCCAGACGTTTTAATTTTGGATGAAGCCACCTCAAGTGTGGACACTCGAACAGAAATACTGATTCAAGCAGCAATGAATCGTTTATTGGAAAATCGGACCAGCTTTGTGGTCGCTCATCGCTTGTCGACTATCCGTGATGCTGATACGATTATCGTTATGGCAGAAGGTTCAATTGTAGAAACAGGAACCCACGATGAATTAATGGCGAAAAACGGTTTTTATGCTGACTTATATAACAGTCAGTTTTCAGAAGAAGTGGCCTAAAAGGCGTAGCAAAAAAAATAGTAATTCATGATGAGGCTTCAGGAACCATAGTCGTAAAGACTGGTTCCTAAAGCCCTATTTTTTTGACAAAAAGTTAGCGAAATTGAAAAATTTCTATTTTCTTTTGAGAAAAACAGGATATTACTTGATGAAATAGCAAGAGATGTATAAAATGGGAGAGAAGAAAATGGAGGTAACAGAAAAAATGACTGAATTTCAATTAGAAAAAGCTGCGACATTAAAAACAATTGCCATTCGTGCGAAAAAAGTTGGCGAAATGGTCGACTTTTATAAAAAAGTAATGGGTTTTGTTTTAAAGTCAGAAGAAAATAACCTGTCTATCTGGGGTACACGTGAAGCAGGAACGCAATTATTAATTTTAGAAGAAACTAGAAAAGCCGAAGATTTTCATAATGAAGAAAAGCAAATGGCTTATTTCTCAATTAAAGTTCCTACGGAAAAAGAATTTTTACAAATTGCTCAACGAGTGCTTGAGCAAGACTACCCAATTGATGAAAGTTTCCAAATTGGCACACGACAAAGCATGTTCATTACTGATCTTGAAGGTAATCAATTTGAGATTTTTCACGATGAAGCAACAGCAAATTCGACTTCTGAAAAGCAACCAATTGTGCTTAAAGATCTTATCAGTGAGGACTTAGAGCCACATCAAGGGTTAGCCGCTGGGTCATATTTAGCGCATGTGCAATTAAAAACAAACAATCAAAAAGAAATAAAAGCATACTATGAGGAAGTTCTGGGTTTAAAACGCAATGAAAAAGATCAATTTGTTTTAGAAGATGGCAAAGCAACTATTGGATTCCAAAAACCTGAAACAAGTGAAGTGGATCAATTACCTGATCCACACTTAGGTTTAGATTTCTTTACCATTAAGCTCTCTGATCAAGAACATATTTTAGCAATGGAGCAACAATTAACGGCAAAAAATCAAGAGTTCTTTATTGACCAGAAAAAAGCGATTGTCACTGTGTTTGATCCAATTGGCTTGGAATGGTGGTTTGTCTTAAAATAAACGCTTAGACAGACAAAATAAGCTTGTTTTAGCAAGTCTGGAATAAAGTCGGAATAAAAGTTTAACGCTACTTTTGTTCGGAACTTATTCTAGACTTTTCCTTTAATATTAAAAATAGAAGGTGAAAAAATGTACGAAAAAACAAAGTGGAAAATTCAAAAAATGATGAAAAAAGGTGTTTTTTCGGGGGCTAGTTTTTGTTTCATTGAAGGTGAAAAAGAGGAGAGCAATTGTTGGGGACTCGCACAAATAAAACCCACCAAAGAACAATTAACTTCGGCCATGCTGTTTGATGTGGCTTCTTTAACCAAAGTAGTCGGCACCACCACCGTTATTTTACAATTAGTGGAAGAAGGAAAAATTATTCTAGATCAATCATTACAAACCTATTATCCCTCTTTTCAAGATCCTAATATTACAATCCGGCATTTGTTGACACATACGGCAGATTTACAAGGCTATATTCCTAATCGTGATCAGCTGAATGCTCAAGAATTAAAAGACGCCTACAATCATTCATTTCACGCAGGCACAGCGATAGGTAAAAAAGTTGTTTATACAGATGCAGGGACTATTTTATTAGGCTTTATGTTAGAAGAAATGATACAGCAATCAATGATAGAAATTTTATCTGAGCGAGTATTGCTTCCTTTAGGGATGAACGAAAGTACGTTTCTACCAAAGAATCCTTTAAACTGTGTGCCAACAGAATTACATGAACAAAGAGGGTTGATTCGAGGTACAACCCATGATCCTAAGGCATTTGTTTTACGGGAACATGCAGGGAATGCTGGCTTGTTTAGCAATGTCTATGATTTAACAAAATTTGTTCGAATGTATTTAAATCGAGGCAGTTATCACAATCACCAATTCTTGAAAAAAGAGACAATTGATTTGTTACTAGTTAACCAAGTGCCAGCTGCAGATAAACCACGTTCTCTAGGCTGGGATTTTAAATATGATGTAGCTACGCAACAGCCATTATTATTCCATACAGGCTATACAGGCACTTTTTTGCTAATTGATGTGCGACAACAATCAGCGTTTATCTTTTTATCTAATCGAGTCCATCCAGAGGACCACCGGAATACTTATATCGAAGAAAGAGATCAGTTGTTGGCAACCTATTTAAAAGAGAAATCATCAGTTTCAGATGAAATGACTAGTTTTTAGTGATATAATGAGAGCGAATTCAATTTGGGAGGTCACAGTCAATGCAAGAACCATTATTTTTACAACCTGTTTTTCAAGAAAAAATTTGGGGCGGCAATCGTCTACACACGCTATTTGGTTTCGATTTACCGAGCGATAAAATTGGTGAAGATTGGGCAATCAGTGCACATCCACATGGCGTTAGTACTGTTTTAAATGGTGAATTTAAAGGAAAAAAATTAGATGAATTGTGGGCAGACCATCAAGAGCTATTCGGCTATGCAGGTGGTGCTGTCTTTCCATTATTAACGAAAATTTTAGATGCTGCAGATGATTTATCCGTGCAAGTTCATCCCGATGATGCATATGGCCAAAAACATGAAGGCGAGCTAGGCAAAACTGAATGTTGGTACATTATTGATGCAGAACCTGGCGCTGAAATCATTTATGGACATCACGCGAAAACAAAAGAAGAACTAGCTGAAATGATTGAAGAAGGTCGTTGGGACGATCTTTTAAGAAAAGTACCAGTGAAAAAAGGCGATTTTTATTATGTACCAAGTGGCACTATTCATGCCATCGGCTCGGGTATTTTAATTTTAGAAACGCAACAAAGCAGTGATACTACGTATCGGGTTTATGATTATGATCGAACAGATGATCAAGGAAAGACCCGGGAATTGCATATTCAACAATCCATTGATGTGACAACCGTTCCGGCAAAGGATCCTGACCTCTCTATTCAACAAGAAAATCAAGGACAATCAAGCATTGTTACTTATGTAAAAACAGATTTCTTTAATGTTTATGAGTGGCGTGTCAGTGGGATTCTAAAAGTTAAAAAACAAGCACCTTATACATTAGCAACAGTTATTGAAGGTGTGGGTCGATTGATTACAGAAGATGCTACAAAAGCAGATGTGGCTACTTTTGATTTGAAAAAAGGCGATAGCTTTATCTTTCCAACAGATATTCCGAGCTGGCGTTTTGAAGGTGATTTAACGATTATAGCTTCAGAACCTGGCAGTCGCTAAAAAAATGAGGAGATCATCAACAGATGATTTCCTCATTTTTTGGCATTAAAACAGTTTATTTTGTTATAAAGGAACGTTTAGGTAAGGCAGCGATAACAGCTGTGACGATGATGACTGATAGCAGACGATCCCCGTAATCTGTTATCAATTGAACCAACAGGACGCTTGCTAACTGATTGAAGCCTAAACCATATAAAAATTGGACAATTATGCTGGAGCCAGCAGAAGTAATTCCACCAAATAAACAAACTGTGATTAAGGAAGAAATCACTGTTCCTGGTATCGTTAACCACAACGTTTTAAATGGTAATTTGGTTACTTTTAACTGCTGATGAAGGAGCAAACCTGCTAAAATTCCTGTGCAGAGTTGGACAGGTGAATAATACAGAGAAAAGATATCCGTTGTCAATCCAGTTAGTAGACTTGTTAAAATACCTGTCAGTGCGCCAAAGAGTGGGCCTAATAACGCACCTGTAAAAATAGTCCCCGCACTATCAAGATAAATTGGTAAACGAAGGAGTAACGCAATGGTACTGCCAAGGTAATTTAAAGCAACACTAAAAGCGATAATTGTAATGATTCGTGGTGTTATTTTTTTCATGGTTATCCCATCCTTAAATTTTTGAAATCTCTTTCGATCTCATCTATTTGTACATTTAAAAGAATGGATAGAAACTTCACGAAAAACTGTTGACTATCAACCGTAGTCAAGACATGACAATTAGCTGGTTGCTGCTGTAAATGATATTGATCGATCATTGATTGCCCCATAGCAATGCCGTCAGGAACAATTTGTCCGTAACTGGAAAAGCCTTGGCAGAGCGTAGGATCAATAAAATAAGCAACCGCTAAGGGATCGTTGATAACACACCCTAAAATACGTTCATATTTCCAATGAAAATCAAAATAAAATTGAGTAATCTCAGCGAGGTAATTCCCCATTTTGGGGTTGAGTCGTTGACAATAATTGAGAATTGTTGGTGTAAAAACAATTTCTCGTGTGACATCTAAGCCGACCATCTCGATTTTTGCACCTAATTCCTCAAAAACCCAAGCTGCTGCATCAGGATCACACCAATAATTAAATTCTGCAACAGGAGAGCAATTGCCGTGGCTTTTAAAGGTACCACCCATTGAGACAAAACGTTGAAGATTTCGCCCCAGAAGAGGTTCTTTTTTTAAAGCCAAAGCAATATTTGTTAAAGGACCAAGGGCAATGATTGAGCAATCGGTAGCTTGTTGAAAGGCTTGTGCTAAATAGTCAGCAGCGGAAAGCGCTTGTGCTTGAATTTTGCTAGTTCTGGGGAAATATGTTTCACCTAAACCATCCATGCCATGTGTATCTTGTGCACTAACAAATGGCCGTTTTAAAGGGCTAGCAGCCCCTTGGTAGACAGGAATATCTAAGCGATTAACTTTTTCTAAACATTTAAAAACATTTTCCACGCCAATCTCCACAGGGACATTTCCGCAAACAACTGTAATCGCTTGGACATCTAGCTCTGGTGAAGCAAGTGCATACAAGAGAGCAAGCGTGTCATCAATTCCAGGATCACAATCAATAATTACTTTTTGCATTTTTTCCAATCCTCCTTTTTCGTTAACTGCAAATGATAACTCTTGTTAAAAAAGCTATGACTTGAGTTAGTATTGAGAGATACTTAGTTTTTTATTCTGGGAAGTTTCCGAACCAGTCCGAGAAATTCTCGATTTTAAATGCACCTCTTTATCTTACTATATTTTGTAAAGATGTAAATAGTTGTCGGAGAAATGAAAAAGAATCTAGTCCTATATGTAGGAACTAGATTCTTCTTTTATTTATAAAGCGTTTCAGGAATAGCGATCGGTTCACCATATTTTTTCTCTAAAGCGGTCCGAATTAACCGAATCCCTAGATTTTTGTTGCGTGCTAAGATTGGACCGTGGAAGTAGGAGCCAAACACATTTTTATAGACAACGCCTTCGCCATTATCTTGACCGTTATTGCCTTTGCCTTGTTTGACTGTTCCTAAAGGTCGTTCACCTTCGCCTAAAAAAGTCATGCCATTATGATTTTCAAAACCATAATACGTTTCATCAAATTCTTCATTATAAATTTCGATATCACCAATGAAACGATTGTTGTCTTGGCTCAAAGTGTAATGATCTAATGCACCGATTCCTTTAATTTTTTCGCCTTGTGCGCCGACATAGTAATGTCCTAGAAGTTGATAACCACCACAGATAGCTAACAAGACGCCGTCATTTTCAATATAAGAAGTCAAAGCTTCTTTTTTATTCTGAATGTCTTCTGAGATGATAAATTGCTCGAAGTCTTGACCGCCACCAACAAAGACTAAATCATATTTTTCGGGATCAAACGGTTCGTAGATACTGATAATTTCTGATCGGAAGGTAACGCCCATTTTTTCGGTTAAATATTTAAGCATCAATAAATTTCCGTTATCTCCGTAAGTATTTAATAAGTTGCCATATAAATGACAAACGACTAATTCTTTAGACACCATTCATTCCCCCTTGAATATACCCTTGGGCTGTTAATGATTTTCTTAATTGCAAAACAGCAGTATAGGTTGCCAAAATATAGACATGATCTGTCGGCAACGTTTTAATTTCTGAAATTACTTGCTCCAAATCAGGAATTTCTAGTAATTTTTCTTCAGGAATACCCGCAACTTTTAAACGCAAGGCCATATCTTCATGGCGATCACCGCCAGCAATTACTTTTGGAATGTCCATATCAGCAAAGGCTTCATGATTACCATCCCAAATCCAACTGACATCAATTCCATCTGCATAATTGGCATTTAATAATGAAACCAGCGAGAAAGAGTAAGGGGCTAAGCCCATCATATCAATGACCTGATTTAAACCAACGGGATTTTTTACTAAAACTAACGTACATTCTTTATCGCCAACTTTAATAGTTTCTTGACGCCCAAAAACTTTTTCATCATAAGCTAAGCCCGCTCGGATTTTATCTGGTGCCACCTGATAATATTCTGCTACCGCTGTGGCCGCTAGCGCATTATAAACATTATACATCCCACCAACAGCAATGCCGTATTCTTCGCCATCAATCACAAAATCAGCAGATGTGTTATCCATCCGGACCATTTCCGTTAACTGCACATCCAATTCAGGGCGTTTGAAGCCACAATTTGGGCAATAGTAATCACCTAAATTAGCATACGTAATCATTTTATAATGAAGAATATGATTACATTTTGGACATAAAACCCCATCTGTATTGTAATGAGCCAATTGCTCTTTCGGTGGTAAATGATTAAATCCATAGTATTTGCGAGGATTTACAGTTTCTTTTGAATTAAAAATTGGCGAATCACCATTGCACAAAATAGTTGCTTCAGGAGCAGCAGCGGCGCCTTCCATAATTAAGCGATACGTCGTATAAATTTCACCATAGCGATCCATTTGGTCGCGGAAAATATTCGTAAAAACAAATAATTTTGGTTGAATATATTTAGTGACACGGCTTAAACTTGCTTCATCAATTTCTAAAACCGCAAATTTCTTTTGTCCTTTTTTCGCCTTGGCATTTAAAAAAGTAGAGACAATTCCTTGCTCCATGTTAGCACCCGTTGGATTTGTTAATACCTCATCAAATTCTTGGCGTAAAATGTTAACAGTTAAAGCAGTTGTCAATGTTTTGCCGTTCGTTCCAGTGACTACGACAATTTCATAGTCTTTTGCCAATGTATCTAAAATTTTAGGATCGATTTTTAGGGCTAATTTCCCTGGGTAGCTACTGCCGCCTTTAAAAAATGTTTGTAAAACCCATTGCGAAGTTTTTCCTGCAGCAATTGCTAAATGACTTCGAATCCCCATTTGTTGTCCCCCAATTTCTATATCTTTAATTTTTCGTTATTTTAAATTAAACTCAATCTATCATACCATAACTAAAATAAAAAATTAATTCCTTTTACTTTTTCTTACTATTATTTAAAAAGTCTTTTAGAAAAAGTAGAATAGTGAAGGAAAAAAGAGAATAGACGACTTGTCTTAACAACAAATCGTCCATCGATTTCCATTTTTATTTCGCATCAATATAACTGTATAGCGTATATTTAGAAATATTGAAGAAGTTAGAAACTTTGTCCCCAGATTTAGTGACTAAGAAGGCGCCTTTATTGTTTAAAAATTGAATACACTTGATTTTATCGTCCTTCGTCATTAATGGGACCGGCTTACCAACTAATTTGACTGATTCATGAATTAAATCGTCTAACAACTCATTAACATCCTGAGGAATGTAATCAGGGTCTTTATCTTCTTCAGATTCTGCAGTGGAAATCAAAGATTTTAAGTTTGACTCTGCAGCAATCAATGTAGTGATGTCGTAGTTAATAGCAAAAATACCATCGAGTTGACCATTCTCATCTTTAAAATACATTGTACTAGATTTTAAAATACGACCATCATGGGTGCGAGTCAGATAGTTAATATGATCATTCAACTCACTAGGGTCTTTTTTTAAGGCTTCTAAGACTACTTGAGAAGGTCCATCGCCCAGATGACGAGAAGAGACATGACCATTTTCAATGGAAACAATAGAATTGTTAATATTGTCTTCATTGATTTGGTGGATAACGACTTCGCAGTTTTCCCCAAATTGACCAGCTAAACCTTTAGCAATTTGTGTTAAAAAAGTAAGTTTTTCGTCGGATAACATAAATAAGCTCCTTTCTAATGTGCCTGGCACAAACAGTTTTTATAAGATTGTGTCAAATTTAACATAATATTTTTAAATGGAATAGGCAGGGCTAAATCCTTTAATGTCGCGTACTGCCTGTTCTGAAAAATAATGATAGCATGATAAAAATAATAATACAAGATAACGGCTGTCAAAATTCTAAAAAATATTTTTTAGGTAGCATTGTTTTTTTTAAGGTAAGGTGATATACTTTAATCAAGTTAATGAGTTCGTTAGTAAAAAATGCAAGCGCTTCAAATGCTTTTCGTAGGGATTTCGTAGGGATATAGATTAGCCAAGCTAGTCAAGCTATATTCGTGAATGATTGAGCGATAGATTTGTAAGCGTTTGCCACTTGTGGGGAGTAGGTTGAAAAATAGGAGGAGAATACATGTTATTAATTGGAAATGGGCGTTTAATCACTCGGGATGCGCAGAATCATTTTTTTGAAAATGGGTGTGTGGCGATTGATGGTCAAGTTGTGAAACAAGTCGGAACGACAGAAGATTTAAAACAAGCTTATCCAGAAGCGACATTTATTGATGCTAAAGGTGGAGTGATTATGCCAGGCTTTATTAACATGCACAATCATATTTATAGTACCTTTGCACGTGGGTTAAGTTTAACGAATTATCATCCTAAAAATTTCATGGATATTTTGGTAGATCAATGGTGGCGAATTGATCGTGCTTTGACATTAGAAGACACTTATCAAAGTGGTAAGGTTGCTTATTTAGATAGTATTCGCAACGGCGTTACAACTGTCTTTGATCATCATGCTAGTTACGGAGAAATTACAGGGAGTTTAACCCAATTATCTAATGCAGCGGACGAGTTAGGGATTCGGACCTGCCTTTGTTATGAAGTTTCTGATCGCGATGGTGAGCAGAAAATGCGGGAAGCAGTTCAAGAAAATGCCGCCTTTATTAAAGCCAGTTCCTTAAGAAATGATGATATGCAAAAAGCGATGATGGGTATGCATGCAGCATTTACTTTATCAGATGCTTCTTTAGAATTATGTGCAGCCAATACGCCAGATGGGATTGGTTATCATATTCATATTGCAGAGGATTTAGCCGATGTTCATGATTCTTTGAAAAAATATGGGAAGCCGATTGTGAACCGATTATTTGATTTAGGAATTTTAGGAAAACAGACAATGGCAGGCCATTGCATCCATATTGGACCTCATGAGATGGAATTACTAAGAGATACAGACACAATGGTGGTCACGAATCCAGAGTCGAATATGGGGAATGCGGTCGGTTGCCCACCTGCGATGCGTATGTTTAATGAGTATGGTATTTTGATGGGTCTTGGCACAGATGGTTATACGAATGATGTGACGGAATCTTATAAGGTAGGAAATGTTATCCACAAACATCATTTAGCTGAGCCAAATGCGGCTTGGGCAGAAATTCCCACAATGCTGTTTGATAATAATCCGCAAATGGCTAATCGCTATTTTAAAACAAAGCTAGGCGTTTTAGAACCTGATGCAGCAGCGGACGTCATTATTGTTGATTACCATGGCCCGACACCAATGACAAAAGAGAATTATAACATGCATATTTTATTCGGCATGAATGGTGGGATGGTCACTGACACGGTGATTAATGGAGAAATTCGGATGCGTAATCGTGAAGTTCAAGGAATTGATGAAGAGAAAGTTTGGCATGATGCGCAAACGCAAGCACAATCTTTCTGGAAACGAGTAAATCAATAGCTTTCATTATAAATAAAAGGAGTGACGTTAATGAGTGATATTATGCATCCCATCTCAATTGATGCTTTGTTAAATTGGATTTTTAGTGAGTATCAACAAGATGGCACAATTTTTGGCATTCGTAAATTTTATCATGCGGATCCTACAAAAACGATTTCGCTATTTGGAGAAAAAATGGAAACCCCTTGTGGTCCAGCAGCAGGTCCTCATACACAATTAGCACAAAATATTATTGCGGCTTATTTAACAGGTTCTCGTTTTTTTGAAGTTAAGACAGTCCAAATACTGGATGGAGAAGATTTACCGGTGAGTAAACCATGTATCGCAGCTGCGGATGAATGTTACAACGTTGAGTGGTCCACAGAACTGCGTGTTCCCCAAGCTTATGATGAATACGTCAAAGCATGGTTTGTTTTGAAGTTACTTAGTAAAGAGTTCGAGCTAGGTGACCCGAATGGTTTCATTTTTAATATGAGTGTTGGCTATGATTTGGCAGGGATTCAATCACCAAAAATTGATCGTTATATTAACGAAATGCAGAACGCAGAAGGAACGCCGATTTGGGCGGAATGCCAAGCAGCTGCCAAAAAATATCTATCTTCTTTTAAAAAAGTAGATGACTTATATATCGAAGCAATTAGTCCTAAAGTCTGTCATTCTATTACGCTGTCGACTTTACACGGCTGTCCATCAGATGAAATTGAACGAATTGCGGCCTATTTATTAAGTGAAAAAGGGCTCCATTCCTTTATTAAATGTAATCCAACCATGTTAGGTTATGAATATGCGCGTCAAACGATGGATGAGCTAGGGTTTGATTATATGGTTTTTGACGATCACCATTTTAAAGAAGATTTACAATTTGAAGAAGCAGTACCGATGTTACAACGTCTGCAATTATTAGCTAATAGTAAAAATATAAGCTTCGGAGTTAAAATTACGAACACTTTCCCAGTAACGATTGCAGCAAATGAATTACCTGGTGATGAAATGTACATGTCAGGACGTTCGCTATTTCCTCTTAGTATTTCATTGGCACAAAAATTATCAGAAGCATTTGATGGGAAACTACAAATTTCTTATTCTGGCGGTGCAGATATTTTCAATAGTAAAGAAATATTTGATGCTGGGATTTGGCCAATCACTATGGCAACGACGCTGTTGAAACCTGGTGGCTATCAACGAATGAATCAAGTTGCTAATGTATTGGGCGCAGCAGAATATCCTCAGATGGTTCATGTCAACTTGGATAAATTAGCTCAAGTTGTTGAGAAAGCTAAAACACAAGCGCGTTACCAAAAATCAATTAAATTACCAGAAAGTACCAAACTAAGAAAAACAGTTCCGTTAACAGATTGTTATATTGCTCCTTGTCGAAGTGACGGTGGTTGTCCGATCAATCAGGATATTCCTGCTTACCTTCGTTATGTAAGTGAAGGCAATTATTTAAAGGCCTTGCAAGTAATTGTCGATAAAAATCCGTTGCCTTTTATTACTGGAACCATTTGTGCACATCCTTGTATGACTAAATGTACACGTCAATTTTATGAAGAATCTATTCATATTCGGGAAGTGAAGTTAGAAGCAGCTGAACATGCCTATGATGAATTATTGACGACACTAGAAAAGCCACAGCCAAAAGAAAATGCACCTAAAACAGCTGTTGTGGGTGGAGGTCCTGCAGGGATCTCTGCTGGGTATTTATTAGCACGTGAAGGCATGCCTGTTACTGTGTTTGAAAAATCCGAGACAATTGGGGGCGTTTGTAGCCAGATTGTACCAGAATTTCGAATTTCTATGGAATCTGTTCAAAAAGACGTTCAGTTAGCGGAATTTATGGGAGCTGAATTCCGTACAGGACAAGAGGCGCCATCATTGGCAGAATTGAAAAACCAAGGCTATACGAATGTTATTTATGCCATTGGTGCATGGAAACATGGGGTCCTTCGTTTAGAATCTGGGCGAGCATTGAACTCGTTAGAATTTTTAAAAGCAAACCGAGAAAATCCAACGCTTAATCCTTACGGGGAACAGATTGTCGTCGTTGGTGGCGGAAATACAGCCATGGACTGTGCTCGTGCAGCCACAACATTGCTTGGTGTTAAAAAAGTCTCAGTGGTTTATCGTCGGAATAAACGCAATATGCCAGCAGATGAAGAAGAACTTTATTTAGCCTTAGAAGATGGTGTTGACTTTTTAGAATTACTTTCGCCAATTAAACATGAAAATCAACAATTAACTTGTGAAAAAATGGTCCTAGGTGAACGAGATGCTTCTGGACGCCGTCGTCCAGTTGGTACAGGAGAAATGATTGATATTTCTGCTGATACAGTGATTGCCGCTGTTGGTGAAAAAGTAGATACAGAGTTTTACCAATCATTAGGCATTCACACGGACAACTATGGGAAAGTCGTTTCAAATCAAGAAACATTGGAAACAAATATACCAGGCGTCTATGTCATTGGTGACGCTAATTTAGGACCAGCCACAATTGTTGAAGCAATCGCTGATGCAACCAAAGCGGCCAATAATATTTGTCTTGTCCACAATCATCACTATGAAAAAGATAATTTAAATAGTGATGTCGCATTTGTTAGAAACAAACGGGGTATCCTTGTGACAGACGAGATGTCTTGTAGTCAAGCTAGTCGTTGCTTAGAATGCTCCACAATTTGTGAATCTTGTATGGATGTCTGTCCAAACCGAGCAAATATTGTTGTGTATGTCGAAGGAAAACCACAAATTGTCCATGTTGATCGGATGTGTAACGAATGTGGCAACTGTGAAACATTTTGCCCTTATGCAAGTGCCCCTTACAAAGACAAATTTACCTTATTTAACAGTGAAGCTGATTTTTATGACAGTACTAATTCAGGTTTCTATGTTCAAAATCCTGTGGATAAAATTTGTTTACTGCGTTTATGGGAACGGTGTCAACAATTCAATTAACGGATCAAGGATTAGATGTACCAGAAGATTTAATCGCATTAATGGTAACTATGATTGAAGAATATGCTTATTGTATGCAAGCATAAAAGGAAATTTACGACTGGGGGATAAATAAATGTCTATTCTGCTCAAAGGTGGAACCGTCGTATCTGCATATAATCGTCGTCAATTGGATATTCGAATTGACGGCGAGCAAATTGTAGAGATGGGGGCAAATTTACCAGTAGAAAATTCTCAGATTGAGGATGTTACGGGGTGTTATGTATTACCAGGCTTTATTGATGCGCACACGCATCTGGAATTAAATAATGGCAAAGGTTCGTTAAGTACGGCGGATAACTTTACTACTGGAAGCCAAGCGGCGGTGGCCAAAGGTACGACTACGGTTATTGATATGGCTACACCTAATAAAGGTGGCTCATTGAAAGACTGTTTAGCTACTTGGAATCAATTGGCTGAAGGCAAGAGTTCATGTGATTATACTTACCATATGTCCATGATCGAATGGAACCCAACGATAGCTGCTGAAATTCAGGAAATGATTGCTGCAGGTATTACTTCCTTCAAAATGTATATGGCTTATGATAACTTACGGACCACAGATGCGGAAATTTTTGAAGCGATGAAGGAAATAAAAAAAGTTAATGGAATGTTAGGCGTTCATTGTGAAAATGGTGATTTAGTAGATGAATTAATCCAATCATATGTTTCTCAAGGAAAGTTAGCCCCGCACTATCATCCGTTATCAAGACCGGCGGCTGTGGAAGCAGAAGCGGTAGCAAGATATTTGATGATAGCGGAAATGGCTGATTTGCCGGTTAATATTGTGCATTTAAGCACAAAACGATCGTTAGAAGCGGTGGAACGGGCTCGTCAAAGAGGACAATCAGTCTATGTAGAAACTTGCCCTCAATATCTTTTACTAGATGATCACTTGTATGATGCGCCTAATTTTGAAGCAGCAAAATATGTCTGCTCACCGCCACTACGCAAACGAGAGGATCAACAGGCTTTGTGGCAAGGAATTAAAGAGGGGGCAATCAATACAATATCGACAGATCACTGCAGTTTTAATTTTCACGGACAAAAAACAGTTGGCAAAGATGATTTTAGTAAAATTCCCAATGGGATGCCAGGTGTTGAAACGAGACCAGAATTAATTTACACGGAAGGTGTGGCGAAGGGCCGAATCACCTTGGAAAAAATGGTTGCTCTGCTTTCTGAAAATATTGCTAAACAATTCTCGATGTATCCACAAAAAGGTGTGGTGCAAGAAGGCAGTGATGCCGATTTAGTTGTTTGGGATCCCAGAACAACCGGCGTGATTGCTGCGAGAACGCAGTTACAAAATGTCGACTATACGCCGTATGAAGGATTTGAAACACAAGGACAGGCTCGAATGGTTTATTTAAGAGGTCAAAAAGTTGCTGAAGCTGGGCAAGTCATCTTGGCAAATCAAGGTAAATTTGTTTTTCGTAAAGCAACTTAAAAATAGAAGGAGGAGAAGTATTTTTGGAAAAAATTAAATGGACAGCAAATGAAATGCCGAAGACGGAGGATAAGTACTTACCTCTGATGTCTAAAGAAAAAATTGAGAAAGCTTTGGCTTTTCACAAAAGTTTTCCACAGTATTCAGAAACACCATTAGCAGAATTGAATCATATGGCCGCTTATCTGGAGTTAAATGATTTCTTTGTTAAAGATGAATCTTATCGCTTTGGTTTAAATGCTTTTAAAGTCTTAGGTGGTTCGTTTGCCATGGCTAACTATATTGCCGAAAAATTAAAGAAAGATGTTTCGGAACTAACATATGATGAATTAACTTCTGATCAATTACGATCAGCTTTTGGACAAGCTACGTTTTTTACAGCAACTGATGGCAACCATGGACGAGGAGTCGCTTGGGCTGCGAATAAATTAGGCCAAAAATCAGTTGTACTCATGCCGAAGGGTTCAACACAGACGAGAAAAGAAAATATTGAAAAAGAAGGCGCAACCGTCACAATCGAAGAAGTTAATTACGATGAATGTGTGCGAATGGCTAATAAAATGGCCGAAGAAACTGAAAACGGTGTCATGGTTCAAGACACCGCTTGGGACGGATATGAAAAAATTCCAACTTGGATTATGCAAGGATACGGAACGATGGCGTTAGAAGCCTCTCAACAATTAAGAAAATTTGGCTCTGAACGACCTAGTCATGTTTTTGTTCAAGCTGGTGTCGGCAGTTTAGCTGGTGCGGTGATTGGTTATTTTGCTAATACTTTTCCAGAAAAACCACCGATTATGGTCGTAGTTGAGGCACAGGCGGCTGATTGTTTATATCAATCAGCAATTAAAAAAGACGGAGAAATTCGCTTTGTCGATGGTGATTTACAGACAATTATGGCTGGCTTAGCATGTGGAGAACCTAATACGATTTCTTTTGATATTCTAAAAAATCATACATCCTTCTTTGTTTCAGCACCAGATTGGGTTTCTGAAAAAGGAATGCGTATGTTGGGCGCGCCATTAAAAGGGGATCCGCAAGTTGTATCAGGCGAATCTGGGGCAGTAGCAATGGGCTTAGTAGCTACAGTGATGCAAGATCCCGACTATCAAGAATTACGTGAGGCATTGCAACTGGATGAGACGTCAAACGTTTTAATGTTTTCTACCGAAGGAGACACTGATCCAGACAATTATAAAAAAATTTTATGGAGGTAAAAGGAATGGATTTTAATGCAGTAAATGCAGCAGCAGAAGGTTACAGAGAAGATATGGTCAAATTTTTAAGAGACCTTGTCAAAATTCCAGGAGAAAGTGCAGAAGAAGGCAACAAAATTGCGCGAGCAAAAGCCGAAATGGAAAAATTAGGTTTCGATAAAATTGACATTGATCCTCAAGGAAATTTACTTGGTTATATGGGGTCTGGTGAAAAATTAATTGCTTTTGATGGGCACATGGATACTGTCGGAATTGGTGAAATGAGTAACTGGAAATTTGATCCTTACGATGGCTATGAAACAGAAACTGAGATCGGTGGTCGCGGTACGTCTGACCAAGAAGGCGGGATTGTTTCGGCTATTTATGGCGCTAAAATCATGAAAGATTTAGGTCTATTATCAGAAAAATACACTGCTTTAGTAACAGTTACTGTCCAAGAAGAAGACTGTGACGGTTTATGCTGGCAATACATTATCAAAGAAGACGGTATCCGTCCAGAATTTGTTGTTTCAACAGAGCCAACAGATGGTGGGATTTATCGTGGTCAACGAGGCCGAATGGAAATTAAAGTTGATGTCAAAGGCGTTTCGTGTCATGGCTCAGCACCAGAACGTGGAGATAATGCCATTTACAAAATGGCGGATATCTTACAAGATGTTCGTGCCTTAAACAACAATGGAGATACAGAAAGTACAGCGATTCGTGGTTTAGTTCGTATGTTAGATCCTAAGTACAATCCAGAGTGGCAAGAAGCCCGTTTCTTAGGACGTGGTACGGTGACTGTTTCGCAAATTTTCCATTCTTCACCAAGTCGGTGTGCTGTTGCGGATGGCTGTACCGTTTCACTAGACCGTCGAATGACTGCTGGAGAAACTTGGGAAAGTTGTTTAGAAGAAATTCGCAATTTACCAGCTGTTAAAAAATATGGAGATGATGTGACGGTTTCAATGTACAACTATAATCGTCCTTCTTATACTGATTTAACTTATGAAATTGAATGTTATTTCCCAACGTGGGTAATTCCAGAAAATCATGATGTAACAAAAGCCTTGATGGAAACGCATAAAAATCTCTATGGAGAAACACGGAAAGGCTCTGTAGAAACAGTGGAAATGCGTGAAGAACGCCCATTGCTAGATAAGTGGACCTTCTCAACAAATGGCGTTTCAATTATGGGACGTAATGGCATTCCTTGTATTGGTTTCGGGCCAGGGGCGGAAGCACAAGCACATGCACCAAATGAAAAAACTTGGAAAGATGATTTGGTTCGTTGTGCAGCCGTTTATGCGGCATTACCAACGGTTTATTGTGGTTAAGTAAAGGGTTATTAGACAAGAAAAAAGGAGCAGATGGAATGGAAACGTTTAAAGAATATATTGAGAAATTAGATAAATTAGAATTTGAAAAAATGTACGAAAATGACTTTTTCCTAACTTGGGAAAAAACAAGAGATGAATTAGAAGCTGTTTTCACAGTTGCCGATACATTACGCTATTTAAGAGAAAATAATATTTCAACTAAAATTTTTGATAGTGGCTTGGGGATTTCTTTATTCCGCGACAACTCTACAAGAACACGTTTTAGTTTCGCTTCAGCGTGTAATCTTTTGGGCTTAGAAGTTCAAGATTTAGACGAAGGAAAAAGTCAAATTTCTCACGGAGAAACTGTTCGTGAGACAGCAAACATGATTTCTTTTATGGCTGATATCATTGGTATTCGTGATGACATGTACATTGGTAAAGGCAATGCTTACATGCACGAAGTATCAGAATCTGTCCAAGAAGGATATAAAGATGGGGTATTAGAACAACGCCCAACGTTAGTGAATTTACAATGTGATATTGACCATCCGACGCAAGCAATGGCGGATGCGTTGCATTTAATTCATGAATTTGGTGGTATTGAAAACCTGAAAGGGAAAAAAGTTGCCATGACTTGGGCGTATTCACCATCTTATGGAAAACCATTTTCTGTTCCTCAAGGAATTGTTGGTCTAATGACCCGTTTAGGAATGGATGTCGTCTTAGCACATCCAGAAGGTTATGAAATTATGCCAGAAGTAGAAGAAGTTGCGAAGAAAAATGCGGCAGAATTTGGTGGAAACTTTACTAAAACGAATAGTATGGCAGAAGCATTCAAAGATGCGGATGTTGTTTATCCGAAAAGCTGGGCACCTTTTGCGGCAATGGAAAAGCGAACTGAATTATATGGCAATGGTGACCAAGCAGGAATTGATCAATTAGAACAAGAATTACTTTCTCAAAATAAAAAGCACAAAGATTGGGAATGTACAGAAGAATTGATGAAAACAACAAAAGACGGCAAAGCTTTGTATATGCATTGTCTACCAGCTGATATTACTGGCGTTAGTTGTGAAGAAGGCGAAGTGGAAGCTTCTGTTTTCGATCGTTATCGGGTCGAACTTTACAAAGAAGCTAGCTACAAACCGTATGTTATTGCGGCTATGATTTTCTTAAGTAAAGTAAAAAATCCACAAAAAACCTTAACAGACTTAGCGGATAAAGCGACACCAAGAGAAGTAAAATAATGAATTTGGCATGAAGACAGATGCTTTTTCTTTACACAATGAATCATTAGAAGTTGCCTCTTCAACATGAACAAATAAGACCTTCCCAAGTCTATTCATGAATGTGTGATTGTCTCGAGTCAAGAACGCTTAGTCATGTGCGTTGACTTCATGCAACGACAACAGACAGTTAATACGAAAACTCGTTGTGAAAAAGAAAAAGCATCGTCCTTTTTATAAAACAGAAAATGAGGTGAAGCAATGGGCAAACGCGTCGTAGTAGCTTTAGGTGGCAATGCTTTAGGAAATAATTTGACGGAGCAGATGACTGCCGTAAAACAGACCTCCAAAGCGATTGCAGATTTGATTGAAGCAGGATATGAAGTTATTTTATCTCATGGCAATGGTCCTCAAGTGGGGATGATTCAATTAGCTATGGAAGAATTTTCCTTTAATAATCCACAATATCCAGTTGTTCCGTTATCCATGTGCGTAGCCATGAGTCAAAGTTACATTGGCTATGATTTAGAGAATGCGCTACAAGAAGAGTTGCGTCAGCGAAATATAAGTAAAGCCGTCACCACCATAGTCACTCAAGTGGTCGTGGATGAAAATGATCCGGCGTTCAAAAAACCAACGAAACCAATTGGTCGCTTCATGACAAAAGAAGAAGCAGAACAATTAGTCAAAGAAAAAAATATACAAGTGATGGAAGATGCTGGCCGTGGTTATCGCCAAGTCGTCGCTTCTCCTAAACCAAAAAATATTGTCGAACTTCTCACGATTCAAACATTGGTTGACGCTGGCCAAACAGTCATTGCTGGCGGCGGTGGTGGCATCCCAGTCATTCAAGAAGGGAACCGACTAAAAGGTGTAAATGCAGTCATCGACAAAGATTTTTGTAGTGAACGACTGGCTGAACAAGTGGATGCTGATCTGATCGTGATTTTAACAGCAGTTGAAAAAGTTTGTATTAATTTTGGTAAAGAAAATCAAGAATCCTTAGGGAATATTTCAACAGAAAAAATGAAACAATATGCGCAAGAAGGTCAGTTTGCTCCAGGTTCAATGTTACCAAAAGTTGAAGCAGCGATTAAGTTTGCTGAATCTAAGCCAGGTCGAAAAACATTGATTACGTTATTAGAAAAAGCCAAAGAAGGATTATCTGGAAAAACAGGGACTTTAATTGAAAATAAAGAATCATAGAATGGAGGAAAACGATGACAAACAAAATGATTAATTCTGCACAGGCACCAGCTGCTGTAGGACCTTATTCACATTCTGTCTTAGCGGGAAATACGTTGTACATTTCTGGACAACTAGGTTTAGATCCGCAATCGGGCGAAATGAAGGCTACAGTGGAAGAACAAGCAAAACAAGCTTTTATCAATTTAGGTTCGATTTTAAAAGAGGTCGAAATGACCTATGATAATGTTGTGAAAACAACGGTGTTTTTACAACATATGTCTGATTTTAGCAAAATTAACGAAATCTATGGGAATTACTTTTCAGAAGTTTTGCCTGCACGTTCTTGTGTAGAAGTAGCCAAGTTGCCAAAAGATGGTTTATTTGAAATTGAAGCAGTTGCTGTCAAAGGATAATTTTTAAGATGTTTCTGAGGGAAAAAGGATTGCATTCTTTACTGATTAAGGGGAACAATCCTTTTAGAATAAAAAGAAGAAGGAAACGATCCTATGAATGAAAAAAAAGAGCAAGCATTATTTGAATATGATGCGAAACTATCAATTTCTGAAGCAATTCCGATGGGATTGCAACACGTTGTCGCAGCAGTAGTAGGGATTGTCACACCGGGAATTATGATTGCCAAAGTTTGCCAATTAAGTCCTAGTGATACGACTATTTTGATTCAAACATCATTGATTTTTTCAGCAGTTGCCACGTTAATTCAACTTTTCCCTATTTTTGGAAAAGTGGGTTCACGGTTACCAGTTATGATGGGGGCAAGTTTTGCGTATGTACCGATTTTGATGGCCATCGGAGCTGATTTTGGGATTGCAGCAATTTTTGGTTCCCAATTAGTTGGCAGTATTCTTGTTATTATTGTTGGTTTGTTCATTAAAAAAATACGTGTGTTGTTTCCGCCTTTAGTAACAGGAACGGTTATTTTAAGTATTGGACTATCCCTGTTTCCAGTTGCGATTAAGTATATGGCAGGAGGAGCTGGTAGTGCTGATTTTGGTTCAGCCCGGAATTGGTTAGTTGCATTATTAACCTTTGCGATTGTCTTTTACTTCAATTATTTTGCAAAAGGATTTTTGAAGTTATCCGCAATTTTAAACGGAATGGTTATTGGTTATTTGATTTCTTTAGCTTTAGGGATGGTTAGTTTTGAGCCAGTTCAAAATGCTAAAATCGTTCAGGTAATTACCCCGTTTCATTTTGGACTGGATTTTCAACTGGTACCAATCTTTACGCTTGTGGTGATGTTTATTGTTGATGCTGTTCAAGCCATCGGTCAATTTACAGCAACAACGGTTGGGGCAATGGATCGGGATGCAACGGATGAAGAATTATCTGGCGGAATTATGGGGAGTGGTTTCACTAACTTTATTGGCAGTTTATTTGGATCAATCCCAGTGGCAACTTTTGGACAAAATGTTGGTCTGGTTACGGTAACAAAAGTGATTAATAAATATGTTCTGGTTTTCGCTTCAGTTATATTATTAATTGCTGGTTTTGTTCCGAAAGTAGCTGCATTATTAACTACGATTCCTTACGCGGTAATTGGTGGCGCAACGATTTCAGTTTTTGCTTCTATTTCTATGACAGGTATTCGGATGATTGCTTCGCAGGAAATGACTCCTCGAAATACTGGGGTTGTCGGAACAGCTCTAGCATTTGGAATTGGTGTCACATTGTCTACTGGAAGCTTAGCTGGTTTTCCAACTTGGGTAACAACGATTTTCGGTAATTCGGAAGTTATCTTAACCACTTTGGTAGCAGTCCTTTTAAATGTCATTTTAAAACCAAAAAAGCGCGTAGCACTTGAGTGAAGATTGTTTTTTTTGATACGAAAGTGAGTAAGCTTTCGTATCCTTTTTCCCTTACGTTATCTATAAAAAAATGAACGAATAAAGGAGGAGAAGATGTTTACGTATTCCTTGAACTTAAAATTAAAAACAGATCGGAACTTTTTTGGTCCTGGCGTTGTCGAAGTTTTACAAAAAATTCAGCAAACTGGTTCACTAAACTTAGCGGCAAAAGAGATGAAAATGTCTTATAATAAGGCATGGCGGATTGTGCGGGTAGCTGAAGAAGAGCTATCTTTTCCATTAATTATCAAAAGTGTTGGTGGTTGTAATGGTGGCGGGTCAATTGTTACGGATCAAGGAAAAGAGTTGATTGATCAATATCTTTTATTTGAGAAAAAAGTGTATCAACAGGTAGAGGCATGCTTTGAAGAAATATTTAAAGAACAGGATGTAGTATCGGAGGAACTGAAATGAGAGAAGTATTTCAGCGTTTGAAACAGGCAATATTGGAAAAGCAAGACACGATGTTATTAACGATTGGTACAAGTTCAGGATCTACACCACGAAGTCAAGGGGCTAGAATGCTGGTTTCCGCCGAAGGTAGAATAGCCGGAACTGTTGGTGGTGGGGCGGTTGAATTTCAGGCTGAACAAGTGGCAAAAAAGCTACTTATTGAGAAAGAAAATGTACAACGTCAATTTATTTTAGCACCGAATAATATTGCTGATTTAGGCATGGTCTGTGGCGGAAATGTCACGATTTTTTTCCATTATCTTTCATGGGAAACGCCATTTTTAAAAGAGTTGTGTGAGTCCATAGAAACGCATTTTCAAAATAATCAACAAGGTTGGTTAATGACTGAACTAGATCAAAACAATTTAGGAAAAGTATCCTTTTATAGTGAAACAGGCGAATTGATTGGTTCCACTTCTTGGGAGGGGGAATTAAGTTTGCTACCTAAAGGTATCCATTGTGAGCAAAAAGAGGACATAATTTTTTTAACAGAAGCGATCCTCCAAGTAGGGAAAGTGTATATTTTTGGAAGTGGTCATGTCGCACGCGCATTGGTACCTATTTTAAACTATTTATCGTTTTATTGCGTTGTAGTGGACGATCGTCCAGAATTTTTGACGGCACAAGCTTTTCCACAAGCTGAGGAACTACGGGTGATTCCTTTAGAAAATTTAGCTGCATTTATTGAAATAACGGCGGACGATTATGGTATAGTAATTACCAGAGGACACAATTTTGATTTCATCGTTGCCAAACAGTTATTGGAAACACCAGCCAAATATATTGGTGTGATGGGGAGCAAACACAAAATTGCTTCACAAGTTCGACGGTTAAAAGAGGTCGGTTATACAATGAATGAAATTGAAAGAATTTTCATGCCAATTGGCTTAGACATTGCAGCCGAAACACCAGAAGAGTTAGCGATTAGCATCGCGGGAGAATTAATTCAACAGCGCTATCAATAATGAGGACCTTTAAGTTAAATAAAAAACTTTTTTTGCTAAAAAATAATTTTTAGAATGAAGATTTGTGGTATAATCTAGGTGATTGAACACTAAACTATATCAGAAATCGAGGTGCAAGAAATGTATTCAATTATTGTAAATGGTCAAAGTGAAACCTGTGAAACAAACAAAAAATTAATGGACTTTTTGCGGGAGGATCTGGGCCTAACTGGAACAAAAGATGGCTGTAACCAAGGCTCTTGCGGTGCATGTACGGTGTTAGTAAATGGAAAGGCTTCCAAAGCATGTTTGTTTACTCTAGAAAAATTAGCTGGTAAAGAAGTCACGACAATCGAAGGTTTAAGCCAACGGCAAAAAGATGTCTATGCTTATGCGTTTGCAAAAACGGGTGCAGTTCAGTGCGGGTATTGCATCCCTGGGATGGTTATTTCGGCACAAGGATTATTGAACAAGAAACCCGAACCCACAAAAGAAGACATTCAGAAAGCTTTACGCGGGAACATTTGTCGTTGTACAGGATATGTGAAAATAATAGAAGCCATTCAGTTAGCTGCTAAAATGTTTTGTGAAGAAACGAGCATTCCAGAAGAACATTCGAATGGTAAATTAGGGGAAGACTTCCAACGGGTCGATGCAGTGGAGAAAACCTTAGGAACAGGGATTTATGTAGATGACATTGACATAGAAGGAATGCTTCATGCATCTGCTTTGCGGAGTACCTATCCTCGTGCAAAAGTTCTATCAATCGATAGTACCCAAGCGTTGGCGCATCCTGACTGTGTGGCTGTGTTCACAGCTAAAGACGTTCCAGGAAATAATAAAATTGGTCATTTAGAATTTATTTCCGATTGGGATGTAATGATTCCAGAAGGTGAAATAACACGGTATGTTGGGGATGCAGTGGCACTCGTTGTTTCAAAAAGAAAAGAAACCTTACCAGAGATAAAAAATTTAGTGGAAGTTGATTACGAAGAAATGATACCGCTTACTTCTTGTGAAGCTGCTTTAGCAGAAGGTGCACCAGCTATTCATGAAAAGGGCAATATCTTGTCTCATGAACACTTGGTACGTGGCAACGCAGATGAAGTATTAGCAAATTCTGCGTTTGTAGTGACAGAACATTATTCCGTACCAATTAACGAACATGCCTTCATGGAACCCGAGTGTGCGATTGCACAGCCTGAAGGTGAGGGCATTTTACTCTTTAGTGCGGGTCAAAGTATCTATGATGAACAACGGGAAGTGGCTCGGATGTTAGGACTGGATAAGGAAAAAATTCATGTTCAATCAAAACTTGTTGGTGGCGGTTTTGGTGGAAAAGAAGACATGAGTGTTCAGCATCATGCATCCTTAGCCGCTTGGTTATTGAAGAAACCAGTAAAAGTACTGCTAAGCCGTGAAGAAAGTTTGATGGTTCATCCCAAACGCCATGGCATGGAAATGGACTTTACGACCGGCTGTGATGAAGAAGGTAATTTAACTGCAATGAAAGCAGTGATTTATGCGGATACTGGGGCCTATGCTTCTTTAGGAGGACCGGTATTGCAACGGGCTTGTACACATGCGGCAGGTCCCTACAAGTATCAAACGATTGATGTGGAAGGGTTTGCTGTATATACTAATAATCCGCCAGCAGGTGCATTTCGCGGATTTGGTGTTTGCCAAACGGCTTTTGCAATTGAAAGTAATTTAAACTTGTTAGCAGAAAAAGTCGGACTATCACCATGGGAAATACGCTTTAAAAATGCCGTCGCCCCAGGAGATACTTTACCGAATGGACAATTGGTCTCGAAAAATGCGGCGTTAAAAGAAGCCTTGTTAGCGGTTAAAGACGTCTATGAACAAGCGGAAGTTGCTGGAATTTCTAGTTTCTTTAAAAATAGTGGCGTGGGTGTGGGGCTACCTGATACAGGGCGTTGTATTATTTCTGTTGAAGAAGGAAAAATACATGTCCGCACAAGTGCTGCTTGTATCGGTCAAGGGATGGCAACCGTTACGACGCAAATTGCCTGTGAAACATTAAATTTACCACCAGAAATGATTGTTGCGGAAGCACCTGATACGAGAAGAACGCCGAATTCAGGAACAACAACGGCTTCGAGGCAGTCACTCTTCACAGGAGAAGCTACTAGAAGAGCGGCAATGCAATTACGGTATGAACTTGATATGGGACGTGCTTTAAGTGATTTGGAAGGTGAAGAATTTTATGGGGAATATTCAGCGAAAACGGATCCATTAATCAATGATAAAAAAAGTCCAGTTAGTCATGCTGGTTATGGTTATGCTGCTGAAGTAGCTATTCTAGATGACAAAGGAAAAGTAGCTAAATTTGTGGCTGCGTATGATATGGGGCAAGTGGTGAATCCACGAGCTGCTGAAGGTCAAATTGAAGGTGGGATTGCGATGGGCATGGGGTATGCTTTAACTGAAAAATTTGCCTTAGAAGAAGGCTATGTTAAAGCAAAATATGCAACGCTAGGATTAGTGAACGCCACTCAAGTACCACCAATCGAAACAATTTTGATTCATGCTGACAATCTTCACGAAGGTTTAGCCTATGGAATTAAAGGCGTAGGTGAGTTAGCAACGATCCCTACCGCACCAGCTTTAGCAGGCGCATATTTTGCCTTGGATGGTCAGCTCCGACCAAGTCTGCCTTTAGAAAATACCCCTTATCAAAAGAAAAAAAGATAAAAGGAGACAACTCATGTCACTCGTTAGTGTCATTATTCTAGCATCGGGCAATTCACAACGGATGGGCCAAAATAAATTGTTCTTAAAATATCAAGGAAAAACATTTTTGGAGCACACGTTAACCTTAGTGAATCAATTAGACGTATTAGAACGGATTTTAGTTGTTTCGCCTGAGAATCAGCCAGCGTTTCCTTTACCTAAGAACATTCAGTTGATTCTCAATCATCAATGGCAAGAAGGGCAAAGTAGCAGTATTCGTTTAGGAACCGAACAAGCTCGGGGAGCTGGCTATTTATACTTACCTAGTGATCAACCATTGTTAACACCTAAAATGCTACAACCCGTGTTAGATAAATGTCAGAGAAATAAAATTGTAGTGCCATTACAAAAAGATGGCTGTCCTAGTAGTCCAGTGTTATTCGGTAATCAATTTCGACAAGAACTATTAACATTGACTGGTGAAAAAGGCGGACGCATGATTTATGAACGCTTTCCAGAAGCAGTTCAGATGCTGAGAATAGCGACTCCTGGCCGTTTAAAAGATATCGATACGCCAGAAGAGTACAGAAAATTAATTCAAGAAACCAATAGTTAGAGAGGAAAAACGTATGAAGGACTTGGTTTATTTAAATTATGCAGCGACTTCCTATAAAAAATTTCCAGCAACCATTGAGGCTTTGACTGCCTATTTAGCAGAAAATCAGTTCATGAATTACGGAAGAAATGCCCCTTTGCTTAGAGAGGGGCTTCCTCTTTTAGAGACACGTCAATTGTTAGCAGACTTTTTTCAGGCACCCAGTGCGGCTCAGATTACGTTTACGAATAACGCAACAACTTCCTTAAATCTTGCATTAGCAGGGATTTTACAACCTGGCGACCATGTGATTACGACTATGTTAGAACATCATGCAGTAGCCAGACCTCTTCACTTACTTGAGAAAGAACGAGGCATTTCAGTGACGTATGTTGCTTGTCAAAAAACTGGCCTGTTAGATGTAGAAGATATTCAGCGAGCTTGGCGAACGAATACAAAAGCCTTGGTAATGACACACGCATCCAATGTCTTAGGCACCATTTTACCCATTGAAAAATGTTTTCAATGGGCCCAACAGAAAGGATTATTAACCGTTTTGGATGCGGCTCAAACGGCGGGCTTTCTACCAATAAAAATGACCCAGATGGCCATTGATGTGTTAGCCTTTACTGGACATAAAAGCTTATATGGATTAGCAGGTATTGGTGGGTTAGCTTTTAGTGAGCGAGGGGCTGAAGCGGTCAAACCACTGATGGCGGGCGGCACTGGTAGCCATTCTAATTCCTTTGATCAACCCTCTTTTTTACCAGATAAATTTGAAGCTGGTACGTTAAACAGTTTAGGTATTCTAAGCTTAAATAGTTCTATTAAAGAGTTGAATAAAATTGGTTTAGCAGCGATTCAAAAGCATGAACGAACCTTAATGCAGAATTTTTTAAATGGTTTATCAGGGTTACCTGTCACAATTTTAGGAACCAAGGACGTGGCACAAACTGTCCCTGTTGTTTCTATCACACTGTGGAATCAGGAAGAAACAATAGTGGCACAGCAACTAGCAGAACAATATGGCATTATGACGCGCGCAGGTTTGCATTGTGCACCATTAGCCCATCAAACAGCTGGGACTTTAGCAACTGGCACCTTACGTTTTAGCTTTGGTTGGCAGACAACGCCTGAAGAAATTACTTGGACAATTCACGCTTTACAAGAACTACTAATTTGAGAAGGAGCGGACAGCATGGATTTTTTATCACAATGTACATCAGGTGGCTGTGGGGCAAAAATTGAATCCCGTGTACTGAACCAATTGTTGCAACACTTACCCGAAACACCGGCAAATGAGCGGCTACTCGTCGGATTTGAACATGCCGACGACGCCGCTGTTTACCAAATAACGTCTGAAAAAGCTTTGATTTCAACGGTAGATTTTTTTTCACCAATGGTCAATGATCCGTTATCATTTGGAAAAATTGCGGTCGCTAATGCTTTAAGTGATGTCTATGCCATGGGCGGAACAGTCCTTTATGCGCTAAATCTTGTTTGTTTTCCACAAAAGATGTCAAAAGAATGGTTGGAACAAATGCTCTTGGGTGGCAGCTTAAAATTAAAGGAAGCGGGTGCTTTACTGGCGGGAGGCCATTCGATTTATGACCATGAACCCAAGTATGGTCTAGCGGTAACCGGAGAAGTTCATCCAGAAAATTTGTGGCATAATAATACGCCACAGGTGGGGGATGTCTTGATTTTAACTAAAGCATTAGGTGTAGGAATTATTCAAGCGGCTGTTCGGGGGCAATTGGCGAAGCAGACGGAACAAAAAATCGCACAAGATTCGATGGAACGTTTAAATAAATATGCCGCTGCGAATGCTCGATCCTACGCAGTACATGCTTGTACTGACGTGACTGGGTTTGGTCTATTAATTCATGCAAAAGAAATGGCTGATAATCAGGTAACATTACTGATTGATACAGAAGCATTACCAACCATTACAGGAGCGTTGGCCTACGCCGCAGAATGTTTAGTCACTGCAGCTGGGCAAAGAAACCGCCAAACAATCGGAACGACAATCGATTATTCAAAAATTTCTATGGAAATGCAAGAACTTTTGTTTGATCCACAAACTTCTGGCGGACTGTTAATTAGTGTCGCTGCTGACGAAGCGGCAGCCTGTTTAGCAGCTATTCAAAAAGAGGACCCTGTTGCCAAAATTATTGGCGAGGTTCTGCCAAAAGAACAACAAGCAGTAGTACTTTTATAGAGAGAAGGGCCAAATATGAAATTAGTAGATGCATTGGGAAAACCTTGCCCAATACCTGTGATTGAAACGAAAAAAGCCTTGGCGGAGTTAGGTTTAGCTGGAGGCACTATCGAGGTATTAGTCGATAACGAAGTAGCCATTGAAAATTTAAAAAAATTAGCTACTAAAAAACAGGCCACTTTGACTGCGAAGCAGATAGAAGCCACGGTTTTCTCTGTCAAAATTACGGTACCTGAAGAAGCGACTCAACAAACAAGTCAGTCAGCAACAGATTTAGTAATTACGATTGGCTCCGATCAATTAGGTACTGGAGACGAGCAGCTAGGACGACTATTAATGAAAAGTTATCTTCAATCATTATCAGAAGCAGAAACTGTTCCTACACAGCTATTATTCTTTAATCGAGGGGCGTTTTTAACGAATCAAGCAGCGAATACCTTAGCTGATTTGCAACAATTAGCGGAGAAGGGAACCACGATTCAAACGTGTGGGGCCTGTTTAGATTTTTATCATTTAACAGACACCTTAGCCATCGGCTCTATTACTAATATGTACGAAATTGTTGAAACAATGAATCAAGCGGCTAAAGTAATTACGCTTTAACAAAAAAGAAGGTGAAAAGATGGAGTATTTGCTAACCTTTCCGAATACACATTATGCTGTTCAGGCAGAACAAGTACTGTTGACAAGAAAGGTGGCTGTTCGCGTCTTTACTTTGCCACCATCATTGACGGATGGCTGTGGGATCGGTTTACTCATTAATGAAGCGGAAATAACTCACAGTGTATGTTTTTTAGAAGAAGCAAAAGTACGCGTAGCCTCTATTTTTTCTGTGAAAAATGACCTTGGGGAAAGGAGGTACCAACTGTGGAGTCCTTAAAAAAGTGTTTTGATTTACAAGGAAAGGAGATTGTGTCAATTGTTGGTAGTGGTGGGAAAACAAGCTTAATGTGGGCGCTAGCAAAAACATATCGAAAAGAAGCTGTTCTGGTTAGTACAACCACAAAAATTGGGTTTCCCCAACGTCAATTGTATGATTATTTTTATACAAACCATTTTGAAAAAATAACGCCGAATATCTGCGGAATCACTTTAGCAGGAACCGCTATCAACAATCAAACAAAACTAACGATGCCTGCAATGACCTCGCTTCAAATATTGTTTCAGCACTTCACGAAAGTTTTTTTAGAAGCGGATGGTTCCAAACAACGACCTTTGAAAGGCTGGTCCTCTTATGAACCCGTGATATTAAAAGAAACAACCACCACAATTGGTGTGCTTCCGATTTCTGTGATTGGTCAAAAGATAGATGAAACGACCATTCATCGGTTGCCGCTTTTTTTGGAATTAACCGATGCGCAACAACAAGAACCAATCACAGAAACATTGTTAGCTCAACTGATTGCTAATCCAAAAGGATTGTTTAAAGAGAGCCAAGGCAAACGAATTTTGTGTTTAAATCAAACCCATACGCGAAGAGAGTTCGTTCAAGCGATGAATGTCTGTCTTCAGTTACCCAAAAGCTGTTTTGAAAAATTAGACAAAATTATTGCTTGCAATATGGAATTAGAGAAAGGACTTATTTTATGGGAGAAATCAGTCAAAACATCCAAGAAAAATTAGTGATTGTTCGCGGAGGGGGCGATCTAGCGACAGGCGTTATCCAAAAATTATGGCACGTTGGATTTAAAATACTAGTATTAGAAACAGAATGTCCTCTGGCCATTCGGCGGACTGTTTCAGTTTGTGATGCTATTTTCCAGAAAGAACAAAGAGTGGAAGATTTGGTTGCTGTTCGAATTACTTCATTAAAGGATTGCGCGAAATGTTGGCAGCAAAATAAGCTGCCTGTTTTTGTCGATCAAACAGCAAGTGCTATTCAACAATTGAAACCACTGATTGTTATCGATGCGATTTTGGCTAAGAAAAATTTAGGTACGCATCGAGGAATGGCACCGATTACGATTGCTTTAGGACCAGGCTTTTCAGCACCGCAAGATGTCGATGTTGTGATTGAGACAATGCGTGGACATAGGTTGGGACGTTTATACTTTGAAGGAACAGCTTTACCTAATACAGGTATTCCAGGTGAAATTGGCGGAAAAAGTGCGGAACGAGTTGTCCATGCCCCTGCTTCAGGACAAGTTACCCACCTTAAAAACATAGGGGATTTTGTGTTGAAAGGGGAAGCATTATTTTTTATCGATCAGGTTCCAGTTTATTCGCCTCTGACAGGGACTTTGAGAGGATTGATTTCAGAAAAGGTAACCTGTTATCAAGGGTTGAAGTGTGCAGATGTAGATCCTCGACCAGTTGAGAAAGTCGATTGCTTGACGATCTCCGACAAAGCTCGTGCATTAGGGGGAGCGGTTTTAGAAGCAATTTTTATGATTGGAAGAAGGAAAAACGTTTTATAAAAAAGAACCTAAATAATATTTTTTTTACCTTAAAAATATTGTTAAAAAGGTTTGGAATGTGGTATAGTAAAGACGTAGTAAAAAATACTCTATCTCGAAAGGGGAAGAGTACATACTTAGTTAGATTAGTTTGTGAATAAAATCATTTGTAAGAGTTATTTTTTTAAGGATTAATGTAAGGGGTTACAATTGCATTTGAATGCATTTAAATATTTAGGAAAAAGAAAGGAAATGAATGAAGATGGCACTAGTAAAAATTGTTTATGCAAGTATGACTGGAAACACAGAAGAAATTTCCGAGATTTTGGAAGAACAGTTTCAAGAAGCTGGAGTTGAAGTAGAACGTGAAGAGTGTTCAGAAGTTGATGTAGACTTCTTTGATGATGCAGATGCTTGTATTATCGCAACGTATACTTATGGTGATGGGGAACTGCCTTTTGAATTTGAAGATTTCTTTGATGAATTAACTGAAAAGGATTTAGCAGGTAAGCCATTTGGCGTTGTTGGCTCTGGTGATCGTGAATATGGTGAATTTTTCTGTAAATCAGCGCATGATTTTGTAGGAGCTTTTGAAAAAGCTGGTGCTAAAAAAGTAGCTGAAACAGTTGAAATTGAAAACAATGCAGAAGAAGAAGACATCGAAATGCTAAAAACATTTGTTAAAAGTGTCGCCACAACTTTATCTGATAGCGTTGCCTAAAGGTTTAAGAAAGTAGGAGTCAGAATGAAAAGGAATGATGAAGGTAGGTATTTCAATGTTTAATATTCTTCAGTCGACTCAATTATCTAGTAATACATTTGATTTTTGGCTGGAAGCGCCAAGAATAGCGACACATGCCCAGGCTGGACAGTTTGTTATTTTAAGAATTGACGAAAAGGGAGAACGGATCCCCTTAACGATTGCGGAGACAAATCCACAAGCAGGCAGTATTCGAATTATTTTCCAAGTAATCGGTAAGACAACAGCTGCACTTTCCCAACTTAAAACTTCAGACTCTTTGTTGGATGTCACTGGACCTTTAGGTATGCCTACAGAAGTGAAGCAATATGGAACGGTGATGGTTGTCGGTGGCGGGGTTGGTATCGCGGCTATTTATCCAATTATCAAGGCTTTAAAAGAAGCAGGCAACCGAGTGATTACGATTTTGGGGGCACGAACAGCTGAGTTAGTTCTGTTACAAGAAGAATGCCGTCGTTATTCGGATGAACTAATCATTACAACGGATGATGGTTCATTAGGTAAAAAGGGCTTAGTAACAGAAGCGATGGAAGAAGTTATTGCACGTGAATCTGTAGCGTGCAGTTGGGCGATTGGGCCCAGCATCATGATGAAATTTTGTACCTTGACAGCTGAAAAACATCAATTACCAATTTATGTTTCCTTGAATCCTATTATGATTGACGGAACAGGCATGTGTGGCGGTTGTCGGGTCACTGTTGATGGTACCATGAAATTTGCCTGTGTTGATGGACCTGAGTTTAAAGGCAATGAAGTAAATTGGGATGAATTCATTAATCGAATGAAGCAATATCAGGAAGAAGAAGCAGTTTGCTTTACAGATCGTTTGAAAGAGCAGGTGGAGAAAAATGGCTAGAAAAAGTCGTATAAAAACACCGATTGCGGAACAAGCACCTACTATCAGAAAGAGTAATTTTGAAGAGGTTTGCTTAGGCTATACATTAGCAGAAGGGCAAGAAGAAGCGGTTCGTTGTTTACAATGTAAAAATGCACCTTGTATTGCTAAATGCCCCGTGATGATTGATATTCCTGGATTTATTTTAGCTATTCGTGAAGGAAACATGGAACAAGCAGCCGATATTTTAAGTAAATATACGAATTTACCTGCTATTTGTGGACGCGTTTGTCCGCAAGAGAAACAATGTGAACAAGTTTGTAAATTAGGGAAAGCCAAAAACTTTGAACCAGTGGCAATTGGCAAATTAGAACGTTTAGTTGCCGATTGGGCATTAGAAAATCACATGTTTCCTAAGAAAACAGCGGAACCAACAAAAGGGAAAGTCGCAGTGGTCGGTTCTGGTCCTTCTGGGTTAACAGTTGCGGGGGATTTGGCAAAGCTCGGCTACGAAGTAATTATTTTTGAAGCGCTTCACGAAGCTGGCGGTGTATTAACCTATGGCATACCTGAATTTCGCTTACCGAAAAAAATTGTTAAACAGGAAATTGCGAGTATTGAAGCCTTAGGTGTAACAATAGAAACCAATGTGGTAGTAGGTAAAACGATTACGATGGAAGAAATAATGTCAGAGTTTGATGCCTGTTATCTATCGGTTGGTGCAGGGGCACCAAACTTTATGGGAATCCCAGGAACTAGTTTAAATGGGGTTTATTCTTCTAGTGAATTTTTAACACGAATCAATTTAATGCATAGCTATGAGTTTCCAGAATATGATACACCGATTAAACGTGCTAAAAATGTTGTTGTGATTGGCGGCGGGAATGTTGCAATGGATGCCGCTCGTTCAGCCAAACGATTAGGCGCTGAAAATGTGAATATTGTGTATCGTCGTTCGTTAGAAGAATTACCAGCAAGAATTGAAGAATACCACCATTCCCTTGAAGAAGGAATTAACTATTATTGGTTAACGAATCCAATTGCTTATTTGGATGACCAACAAGGAAATCTAGCCGGTGTTGAATGTGTCAAAATGGTTTTAGGTGAACCAGATACGTCTGGAAGACGACGGCCAGAACCAGTTCCAGACAGCACGTTTACCATTCCTGCTGATGCAGTAATCGAGGCAATTGGCCAAGGGGCAAATCGAGTCTTGTTATCAACATATCCAGAAATAGAACTAAACCAATGGGGTTACATTCAAGCTGATCCTAAAACAGGAGCAACCTCAATACCTGGCGTTTTTGCTGGGGGCGATATAGTCACAGGTGCTGCCACCGTTATTTTAGCGATGGGCGCTGGGAAAATCGCAGCTAATGCAATTGATCAGTATGTCAAAACACAAAAAACAACAGTCACAAGCAATGTTTAGGAAAGATAAAAGGTGAAAAAATGAAAAAAACAATGGATGGAAACACCGCAGCGGCTTATATTTCATATGCGTTTACAGAAGTTGCCGCTATTTATCCTATCACACCAAGTTCAACAATGGCTGAGTTGGTAGATGAATGGGCGGAAAGTGGTTTAAAAAATATTTATGGTCAAAAAGTTCAAGTTATTGAAATGCAATCAGAAGCTGGGGCAGCGGGAGTAGTTCATGGTTCATTAAAAACAGGTGCGTTAACCACTACTTATACTGCTTCGCAAGGTTTACTGTTGATGATTCCCAATATGTATAAAATCGCAGGAGAATTGCTGCCTTCTGTGTTCCACGTGGCGGCTCGGGCAGTAACGACAAGTGCGTTGAGTATTTTTGGTGACCATGGCGATGTGATGGCTACCCGCCAAACAGGTTTTTGTATGTTAGCAGAATCGAGTGTCCAAGAAGTAATGGATTTGTCGGCAGTTGCTCATTTAGCTAGCTTAGAAGGTAGTTTACCTTTTGTAAACTTTTTTGATGGTTTTAGAACGAGCCATGAACTACAAAAAATCGAAGTGATTGATTATGATGACCTGAAAGAAATGGTGAATCAGGAAGCTGTAACTCGTTTTAGAATGGGAGGCATGAATCCTAATCATCCCACTGTTTCAGGGACCGCTCAAAATCCTGACATTCATTTTCAACAAAGAGAAACAGTCAATAAAAATTACGAAGAAATTCCAAAAATTGTTCAAAAATACATGAAAAAAATTAACAATCTTCGTGGAACAACGTATGATTTAACCGATTATTACGGGGTTGAAGATGCAACAGAAGTCATTATTTCAATGGGGTCTGCTTCGCCAGTAATCAAACAAACAGTCGACTATCTCAATCAACAAGGACGCAAAGTTGGTTTTATCAATATTCATTTATATCGTCCATTTCCTACCGAAAACCTTCTTGAAAAATTACCAGCTACAGTAGAAAAGGTTGCGGTTTTAGATCGAACAAAAGAATCAGGAGCCGAAGGAGAACCGTTATTGTTAGATGTTCAAAGCGCTCTTTATCAACATGAAAATCGCCCAATTGTGATTGGTGGACGTTATGGGTTAGGTTCTAAAGACGTAGCGCCTAATCAAATTAAAGCGATCTATGATCATTTGTTATTGCCATTTAAAGAATTAAAACAACGTTTTACGGTAGGGATCGTTGATGATGTAACCTATCAATCATTGCCAGAAGAACCTACTTTAGATTTAACGCCAGATACTACTTTCCAAGCAAAATTTTGGGGCTTTGGTTCTGACGGAACTGTGGGAGCAAACAAGCAAGCGATTAAAATTATCGGAGATCATACCGACCTTTATGCACAAGCTTACTTTAGTTATGATTCTAAAAAATCAGGCGGGTTAACCGTTTCACATCTGCGTTTTGGTAACGAGCCAATTACTTCCACGTATTTAATTGAACAAGCAGATTTCATCGCTTGTCATAATGCTTCCTATTTGCATAAATATGACCTGTTAAAAGGTTTAAAAGATGGCGGAACGTTTTTACTTAATACTATTTGGGATCAAGAAAAGGTTCACCGTTTATTACCGGCTAAGTTGAAAAAATATATTGGGGAGCACCAAATCAAATTTTACATTATCAATGCGGTTGAGTTAGCTCGCAAAGTAGGCTTAGGCCGTCGGATCAATACAGTGATGTCTACTGCCTTTTTTGAAGTAACAGATATTTTAACGAAAGAGCAATATTTACCGTTACTTAAAGAAGAAGTGAAAAAGACTTATGGAAAAAAATCAATGGAAATTGTTGAAAAAAATTACCAAGCGATTGATGCTACCTTTGAATCGCTGCAAGAAATTGTAGTCCCAGAAGATTGGGCCACCATTGTTTTAGAACCAGAAAATCAAGAGTCGGAAGTTCCAGCTTTTGTGACAAATATTTTAGAACCAATCAATCGTCAAGAAGGGGATCAGCTGACCGTTTCAGATTTGATTGAAAACGGAATGAAGGGCGGTGCCATTCCTATGGGCACTGCGGCTTATGAAAAACGTGGCATTGCGTTAGAAGTGCCTGAGTGGCAAATGGATAAGTGTACGATGTGTAATGAATGTGCCTTTGTTTGTCCACACGCGGCTATTCGACCGTTTTTAGCGGATGAAGAAGAACTGAAAGAAGCACCTGCAGGTTTTGCCATGCGCGAAATGCGTGGCACAGATGGATTGATGTATCGTATCCAAGTTTCTTTAGAAGATTGTACAGGTTGTGGTCTTTGTGTTCAGGCTTGCCCTGTGAAAGACAAGGCGATTTTAATGAAACCTTATGAAACTCAAAAAGAGCAAGCGATGAATTGGGCCTTTGCGATGACTCTTAAACAAAAAGCCAACCCAGTCAAAAAACTTTCTGTTAAAGGTTCCCAATTTAATCAGCCATTGATGGAATTTTCAGGTGCTTGTGAAGGCTGTGGCGAAACACCTTATATTAAGTTGTTGACACAATTATTTGGTGATCGAATGATGATTGCTAACGCAACAGGCTGTTCATCAATTTGGGGTGGTTCGTCACCAGTGACACCTTATACAACGAACGAATGTGGCCAAGGACCAGCTTGGAGTAATTCGCTGTTTGAAGATAATGCGGAATATGGTTATGGTATGTATATTGCCAATCGAACGAAACGGCAACATTTAGCTAGTCTGGTTGAAGAAAGTCTTGCTAAAAACGTCGGATCAGATTCACTACAAGCCTTGTTAAAAGATTGGTTAGAACACATGGCTGAAGGGGAAGGAACACAACAGCGAGCCACCAAACTAGCGGCAGCATTAAGTGAAGAAGCCGATGAAGATCCACTTTTAACAAAAATTTACGAACAAAAAGATTTACTAGTGAAAACGAGTCAATGGATTGTCGGCGGCGATGGTTGGGCCTATGATATCGGGTTTAGCGGCATTGATCATGTTCTTGCCAGTGGGGAAGATGTTAATATTTTTGTTATGGATAACGAAGTGTATGCCAATACAGGCGGACAAACATCTAAAGCTACACCAGCTTCAGCCATTGCCAAATTCTCAGCGGGTGGGAAACATACCTCTAAAAAAGATTTAGGGATGATGGCAATCACTTATGGGAATGTCTATGTTGCACAAGTGGCTTTAGGCGCAAACTCAATGCAAACGATTAAAGCAATTGACGAAGCGGAGCGGTACCCAGGCCCATCAATTATCATTGGTTATACCCCATGTATTAATCACGGGGTCAAAGGCGGAATGGTTCGGACGTTAGATCAAGCCAAAGAAGCCGTTGAATCTGGCTATTGGCCACTTTATCGCTATAATCCAGAGTTAGTTAAGAAAGGCAAAGATCCGATGGTCATTGACTACAAGAAAACAGATTTTGACAAAATGCGTGATTTCCTTGAAAAACAAACACGTTACTCTGCGTTGCATACAATTAAAGAGAATCAAGAAGTAGTCGAACATTTACTTGATAAAACTAAAGAAGATGCAATTGAACGCTCTGAAAGTTATAACAAACTAGCCACACATATGAAAAAATAAAAAAACGAAGCCTCTTACTTGAGAGGCTTTGTTTTTTATCCAATAATAATTTTTTCTGAAGGGTATTCGTAGCCTAAGTCACGTGTTTCTTTTGGTACAAAAATCATTAAGGTATAAAGCATACCAATACGTCCAATAAACATTAATAAGGCAATCATTAATTTACCTACTGTTGTTAAATCGTCTGTAATGCCCAAAGAAAGACCGGTTGTCCCAAAGGCAGAAGCGACTTCCACAATGATTGAAATCAAGGGCAGATTTTCAGTGGCTGACAAAAAGACGACAGCGAAAAAGCACATAATCAAAGATAACATGAAGACGACAATCGATTTTTTGACATCATCGTCATCTATTTTACGGCTAAAGACGCTAATATCATCTTCACTTTTTAAAAAGGCTAACAAATACAAGCCAATAATCGCAACAGTCGTTGTTCGAACACCACCACCAACAGAGCTAGGACTACAACCAATAAACATTAACACAGAAAAAATAATCAACGTTGTAATTTGGAAGTCCCCTAAATCATTAATTTGGAGGCCAGCGTTTCGTGTAGTCATCGAATAAAACATCGAACTTACCCAACGGCCACTTTCATTCATTGTCAAAAATAGGTGATCTTTTTCTAATAAGTAAATCAAAATAGTCCCACCAATAAACAGAACAATAAACGCTAGCAAAGCAATTTTACTAAACAATGAGAAGCGGAAAGGCAAGCCTCGTTTCTTCTTACGAAAGTTCTTTTTCTTAAAATGTAACCACTCATGAATTTCCAGTAAAACGGGAAATCCAATTCCGCCGATAAAAATTAAGAACATAATTGCCAGTAAAAAGAGATAATCATGAGCAAAAGGGATAATTGAATCACCTGAAATATCAAAGCCTGAATTAGTCACTGCAGAAATAGCTTGATAAAAGCCATAAAATATCGCATCTCGCCAGTTCGTATAATAACCACTTATATAAAAATAAATCGAAAAGAGCGAGCCGAAGATTACTTGGAACCAAATTAAAATCAAAAAAGTGGTGCGGATCAGTCGAACAATTCCGCTCAGTCGCGGCTGATTCATGTCAGTCATAATTAACTGACGTTGCTTTAAGGTGATTCGCCGTTTTGATAAAATAAAAAAGACCGTTGAAATCATCATAATCCCTAAGCCACCAACTTGGAAAAGAACCTCCAATAAGACGATCCCACGATCATTAAAAACCGAATTAATATCGACTGTGGTGAGTCCAGTAACGCTGACTGTACTGATTGCTAAGAAAAATAAATCAATAAAAGGAACATGCGAGTCAGGTTCTCTGAAAATAGGGAGGCAAAACAATAAATAAGAAATAACCGTCATTAATATGTAATAAGCGACGATGATTTGAATAGATGAAAAATTTTTGCGAATAAATCGATCGCTTTTTCGCTGTGCCAGCCACAGCAAACGTGTATGGTTCACTAGATAACCTCCCAATTCTAATTAAACTAAGTATACCAAAACTTTTCGCCTCAAACGAATAATTCTGCCAGAAAATCCTTGAAATGACAAATAAAAATAAGAAATTCGTTAGAAATAATTGGAAAACATCCACAAACAAGCGAGAACATGATATTTTATGAAAGAATAGAAAAATAGGTTGTTCCCCAAACAACTTATTGCTAATTGGTCAGTTTGTCTAACGATACAACTTTAAAAAGTAGTGGTAGCTTTTTTATTTCGGTTGATATGTGAATGTGTTCACTTTATGTAACAAACTGTTATTTTTATTCAAATGAAAAATAAGAAATTGTGTTGGTAGAAATCAATAGTTTATAAGGTGGGAAAACAATGAAAAAAGTGTTAATGGGAGTTCTTTCCCTAGGGTTATTATTAGGTGCAGCAACAGGTTGTACAAGCGATCAAGAAAAAGCTGCTGGTAAAACAAAAGCATCTTCTGAAAAAACAGAAGCAACATCTGGTGCCTCTGCTAATGGTTATACAGATCCAAGTGAACTAAAAGACAGTTATGATGTTGTTATTGTTGGTTCAGGTGGTGCGGGGATGACCGCTGCATTACAAGCCAAAGAAGCTGGCATGAATCCAGTTATTTTAGAAAAAATGCCTGTTGCAGGTGGGAATACAATTAAATCTTCTTCAGGAATGAATGCTTCACAAACAAAATTCCAAGAAAAAGAAGGCATTAAAGATAGCAACGATAAATTCTTTGAAGAAACACTAAAAGGCGGTAAAGGAACCAACGATCAAGAATTACTACGTTATTTTGTTGATCATTCAGCTGAAGCAATTGATTGGTTAGATACAAAAGGAATTACATTGAGCAATTTAACGATTACAGGTGGAATGAGCGAAAAACGCACACACCGACCTGCTGACGGATCAGCAATTGGGGGCTATCTAGTTGACGGTTTAGTACGTAACGTTCGCGAAGAAAAAATTCCATTGTTTGTTGATGCTGACGTGACAGACTTAGTTGAAGAAAACGGTCAAATTGATGGCGTAAAAGTGAAAATGAAAGATGATAAAGAAAAAACAGTTAAAGCAAAAGCAGTCGTTGTCACAACAGGTGGTTTCGGTGCCAACGAAAAATTAATTACACAATACAAACCAGAATTGAAAAACTATGTTACAACGAACCAAGAAGGAACAACAGGTGACGGTATCCAAATGATTCAAAAAGTTGGCGGTGCGTTAGTGGATATGAAAGAAATTCAAATTCACCCAACTGTTCAACAAAGCGATGCTTTCTTAATTGGTGAAGCAGTTCGTGGAGAAGGCGCAATCTTGGCTTCTCAAAAAGGAGAACGTTTTGTTAATGAGTTAGATACACGTGACAAAGTTTCTGCAGCAATCAATGCCTTACCAGAAAAATCAGCTTATTTAGTCTTTGACCAAGGCGTTCGCGACCGTGCAAAAGCCATTGATTTCTATGATCAAAAAGGTTTCGTGGAAAAAGGTGAAACGATTGAAGAATTAGCTGAAAAAATTGGCATGCCTGCCGATACATTGAAAGCAACGATTGATACTTGGAACCAAGATGTTAATGCCAAAGATGACAAACAATTTGGCCGGACAACTGGAATGGAAGCTGACTTAAGCACAGCGCCTTACTATGCAATTAAAATTGCACCAGGGATTCACCACACAATGGGTGGCGTGAAAATCAACACGAAAACAGAAGTTTTACGTGAAGATGGCACACCAATTAAAGGTCTATATGCTGCTGGTGAATTAACAGGTGGCTTACATGGTCAAAACCGTATCGGAGGCAATGCCATCGCCGATATTATCATTTATGGTCGTCAAGCAGGTACGCAATCAGCAGAATTTGCCTCTGCTCAAAAATAACTAGTTTAAAAAGTCTGAAATTGTAGTCAAATAACTACAATTTCGGGCTTTTTTATTGCATACTAGCAGGATCATTAGTTGGAGTATAAATAGCCCTGCTAAAATGACTTTGGCGTAGATTCTGTTTTTTTCAGAAAAATGCACGACCATTTTAGCTAAAAATACTGTTTTTTTGCTGAAAATATAGTAAAATACGTAAGGAACTAACGGAAAGGTGTAGTGAACATGGCTCAATTATTTTTCAAGTATGGCGCAATGAACAGTGGTAAAACCATTGAAATCTTAAAAGTAGCACACAATTACGAAGAACAAGACAAACCAGTTGTTTTGATGACCAGTGGACTAGATACACGTGATGGTGTCGGGAAAGTATCCAGTCGCATCGGATTACGCAGAGATGCTATTCCAATTTTTGAAGAAACCAATGTCTTTGACTTGATTAATGATTTGTCTTACAAACCTTTTTGCGTATTAGTCGATGAATGTCAATTTTTAAACAAGCATCATGTCATTGAATTTGCACGAATTGTTGACGAATTAGATATTCCAGTAATGGCATTTGGGCTAAAGAATGATTTTAGAAATGAATTATTTGAAGGCTCAAAGTATTTACTTTTATATGCAGACAAATTAGAAGAATTAAAAACGATTTGCTGGTTCTGTCATAAAAAAGCAACTATGAACTTGCACTATATTGATGGCAAACCCGTTTATGAAGGGGATCAAGTCCAAATTGGTGGGAATGAAGCCTACTATCCTGTTTGTCGCAAACATTATTTTCATCCAAAAACAGTGAATGAAGAACAGTAAGGAGAGACACTATGTACGATCAATTACAATCTATTGAAGATCGCTATGAGGAATTGGGCGAATTATTAAGTGACCCAGCAGTCATTAGTGATACAAAACGTTTCATGGAATTATCGAAGGAAGAAGCTAATACACGTGAGACGGTTGAGGTTTATCGCCGATATAAACAAGTTGTTGAAGGGATTAGCGATGCCGAAGAACTTTTAAGTGAAAACTTAGATGCGGAAATGGCCGAAATGGCGAAAGAAGAACTTTCTGATTTGAAAAAAGAAAAAGAAGTGTTAGAAGACCGCATTAAAATTTTATTATTACCAAAAGACCCAAATGATGATAAAAATATCATCATGGAAATCCGTGGTGCAGCCGGTGGTGATGAAGCCGCACTTTTTGCTGGCGACTTATTTAATATGTACCAAAAATATGCAGAAGCACAAGGGTGGAAAGCGGAAGTTTTAGAAGCGAACGTCACTGGAATCGGTGGATATAAAGAAGTAATTATGATGATTTCAGGAGATAACGTCTTTTCAAAATTAAAATACGAAAGTGGCGCTCACCGCGTGCAACGAGTTCCTTCAACAGAATCACAAGGACGGATTCATACATCGACAGCAACCGTTGTAGTTATGCCGGAAGCGGAAGAAGTCGAAATCGAATTAGCTGATAAAGATATCCGTGTCGATATTTATCATGCAAGTGGCGCTGGTGGACAGCACGTCAATAAAACCGCTTCGGCTGTTCGTTTAACCCATTTACCAACAGGAATCGTGGTCGCAATGCAAGATGAACGTTCACAGCTAAAAAACCGTGAAAAAGCAATGAAAGTTTTGCGTGCTCGTGTGTATGACCAAATTCAACAAGAAGCACAAAGTGAATATGATGCTAACCGTAAATCGGCGGTGGGGACCGGAGATCGTTCAGAACGAATCAGAACGTATAACTTCCCACAAAATCGAGTAACGGATCATCGTATTGGTTTAACCATCCAAAAACTAGACCAGATTCTTGCTGGCAAATTAGATGAAATCATTGATGCATTAGTCTTATATGATCAAACATCGAAATTAGAAGAGATGCAAAATGGCTAAACGTTACTTTGAAGTCCTTAACTGGGCTTCTTCTTTTTTAGAGGCGCAAGGCAAAGAAGGCTATGCTATTCACTATGTTTTTTTAGAACGTAAAGGTTGGGATAAAACGCAGTGGCTCCTGCATATGCAAGAAGAAATGCCCAAAGAAGAAGAGGAACAATTAAAAACGGATTTAGCCCAATTATTGACAGATTACCCAGCACAATATTTACTAGGACAAGCTGAATTTTATGGACATTCCTTTATTGTTAATGAACATACTTTGATTCCTAGGCCAGAAACAGAAGAATTAGTCGAGCGTTGCTTAAAAGCCAATCCAGATACTCCTTTGACGGTCGTGGATGTCGGAACAGGGACAGGTGCCATTGCGATTAGCTTGAAACTGGCACGGCCCAACTGGCGAGTTATTGCCATTGATCTTTCAGAGGAAGCGTTGACTGTCGCTAAACAAAACGCGCAAGTATTAGGTGCTGACATCGAATTTTATCATGGGAATGGCTTACAGCCAGTTGCTTCTGAAAAAATCGATCTGCTTATTTCTAATCCGCCCTATATTAGTGAACAAGAATGGCATTTAATGGATGCAAGTGTCCGAACGTATGAACCTAAAACCGCTTTATTCGCTGAAAATAACGGTTTGGCTTTATACCAACAATTAATTCATGAAAGTCAAACGATGCTTAAAGCAGACGGTAAAATTTATTTTGAAATAGGGTTTCAACAAGGCGCGGCCCTCCAAGAATTATTGAGCGCCGCCTATCCACAAAAAACAATTAAAATTGAAAAAGATTTATCTGGCAACGATCGCCTCGCGATAGCCGAGTAACTAAGGTTCTTCGTCGCCACTTTTCTAGAAGGAGCGATTTGCAATGGAAACAAAAAAATTAACCAAACAAGAAATAGCCCAAGCAGCAGCAGCCATTCAAGCAGGTGAGCTAGTGGCTTTTCCAACAGAAACTGTTTATGGCTTAGGTGCCGATGCCTTAAATGAAGCGGCAGTAAAAAAAGTTTACCAAGTAAAAGGCCGCCCCAGTGATAATCCATTGATTGTTCATGTGAACAACGTTGAGATGGTCAAAAAATACGTGGCGACCTTACCAGAAGTCGCTACAAAATTGGTGTCTGCCTTTTGGCCGGGACCATTAACTTTAATTTTTAATGTGCCTAGCGATACATTTTCTAAAACAGTAACAGGTGGTTTAGAGACAGTCGCTTTTCGTATGCCAGATAACCAAGCGACCTTAGCTTTGATTGAACAAGCCAATGTTCCATTGGTCGGACCAAGTGCGAACACTTCTGGCAAGCCTAGTCCAACATCTGCAGAGCATGTTTATCATGATTTGCAGGGGAAAATTGCTGCCATATTAGATGATGGCCCAACGCAGATTGGGGTGGAGTCAACGGTCTTAGATTTAACGGCGGAAGATGGTGTGCCAGTTATTTTACGACCAGGAGCAATTACCAAAGAGCAGTTGGAAAGCATTATTTCCCAAGTGAAAATCGATACACATTTAATTAGCGAAAATGCAGCACCCAAAGCGCCAGGGATGAAATACAAACACTATTCTCCTGATGCGGAAGTTTGGATTATAAGCGGTCAAACAGCAGAATGGCAAGCGGCGATTCAGCAAGCAACAGAACAACAGGAAAAAATCGGCTTATTTTTAAGTGATGAACAGGCAGCACAACTAGATACAGAAAATGCGTTTGTTTATTCTTATGGTGCAGAAACGGTTGAAAATGCCACAAAAGAACTATTTGCAGGGTTAAGAGCGTTAGATGAGCAAGGAGCTACCACGATTTTTGCGCAAGGATTTGCAGAAACTGGTTTAGGCACTGCTTACATGAATCGCTTGAAAAAATCAGCTAATCAAAAATTTTTTGAAAAATAAGAGGTATTTGTAACGAAGCTGACACAGAAGTATGATACAATCAGACAAAAGAAAACAAAATGGAGTGTTGTTTGAATGGATTACAAAACGTATGACCCAGATTTATGGAATGCAATTGCAAGAGAAGAAGAGCGCCAAGAAAATAACTTGGAACTAATCGCATCTGAGAATGTTGTGTCAAAAGCAGTTATGGCTGCCCAAGGAAGTATTTTAACGAATAAATACGCAGAAGGTTACCCTGGCAAACGGTACTATGGTGGTTGTGAATTTATCGATATCGTAGAAAATTTAGCTATCGATCGTGCCAAAGAATTATTTGGTGCAAAATTCGCGAATGTACAAGCCCATTCAGGTTCTCAAGCCAATACAGCGGCATACCTTTCATTGGTTGAACCAGGTGATACCATTTTGGGGATGGATTTATCAGCTGGTGGTCACTTAACACATGGTTCGCCCGTTAACTTTAGTGGAAAAACCTATAATTTTGTCAGTTATGGAGTGGATCCTTCAACAGAAGTAATCGATTACGATGTCGTGCGAATTTTAGCAAGAGAACATCGTCCAAAACTAATCGTTGCAGGCGCAAGTGCGTATTCACGAACGATTGACTTCAAACGTTTCCGTGAAATCGCTGATGAAGTAGATGCCAAGTTAATGGTTGATATGGCGCATATTGCAGGCTTGGTAGCTTCAGGGTTGCACCCAAATCCAGTTCCGTATGCTGATATCGTAACAAGTACGACCCATAAAACATTGCGTGGTCCTCGTGGCGGTTTAATTTTGACAAATAGCGAAGAATTGGCGAAAAAAGTAAATAGTAGTATTTTCCCAGGCATTCAAGGTGGCCCATTGGAACATGTGATTGCCGGAAAAGCCGCAGCTTTTAAAGAAGCTTTGGATCCAAGTTTTGCTGAATATAGTCAGCAAGTGATTGCAAATGCGCAAGCGATGACGAAAGTTTTCAATCAAGCGCCAGAAGCTCGTTTAATTAGTGGGGCAACAGACAACCACTTATTACTGATTGAAGTGACAGGTTTTGGTTTAAATGGAAAAGAAGCAGAAGCTATTTTAGATAGTGTAAATATTACTGTCAATAAAAATTCAATTCCGTTTGAACAATTAAGTCCATTTAAAACAAGTGGTATCCGTATTGGAACGCCTGCGATTACTTCACGTGGTTTTAAAGAAGAAGATGCGGTAGAAGTTGCTAAATTAATCGTTCAAGTCTTAAAAGATCCAGAAAATACAGCAGTTCATGATGAAGTCAAAGCAGCTGTAGCAGCGCTAACTAAAAAATATCCATTATATAACTAACATCAGGGATAGCTGAAGCGCGATTCTCTGTACAAATAAGAGTCGGAGCTTAGGATTTAAGGAATTCAACTTGTGTCCTAGGCTCTTTTGTTTTACAATAAGAAAGAATAAAATAATGAAGGAGAATAGATATGGGAAAATTTCAAGTAATTGATCATCCGCTAATTCAACACAAACTAACAATGATTCGCGAAAAGAACTGTGGGACAAAGGTTTTCCGCGAAGTTGTCAACGAAATTGCTATGTTAATGGCTTATGAAGTATCACGGGATATGCCTTTAGAGGATGTTGTCATCGAAACACCGATGGGTAAATCAACACAAAAAACACTTTCAGGGAAAAAAGTAGCAATCATTCCTATTTTACGTGCCGGTATTGGCATGGTTGATGGGATTTTAGAATTAATTCCAGCAGCGAAAGTTGGACACGTTGGACTTTACCGTGATGAAGAAACATTGCAACCACATGAATACTTCGTGAAATTACCTGAAGACATTGCAAGTCGTCAATTATTTGTTGTTGACCCAATGCTAGCAACAGGTGGTTCCGCAATTATGGCCATCGATTCATTAAAAGAACGTGGTGCTAGCAACATTAAGTTTGTATGTCTAGTGGCCGTTCCAGAAGGTGTGAAAGCTTTACAAGAAGCGCACCCAGATGTAGATATTTATACAGCAGCTTTAGATGAGCGCTTAAACGAAGACGGCTATATCGTTCCTGGTTTAGGGGATGCTGGTGACCGTTTATTCGGAACAAAATAATAACAAAAAACCGTTAGGTAACCGATTATGGTTACTAACGGTTTTCTTTTGCTTAAAGAACTTTTCTAGGTGTATAATAAAAAATAAAAAAACAAAGGAGTAGCTATGAAAAAGAATAAAAAAGTCTTACACGCTATCGCTGTGATTGCTAGTGTGATGTCAGTTTTGATGTATGTTTCATATATTCCACAAATTTATGGAAATTTACATGGGGAAAAAGGCAATCCGACGCAACCATTAGTGGCAATGATTAATTGTATTTTTTGGACGATTCACGGGCTATATGGAGACGATGGAGAAACACGTGATAAGTCCATTATTTTTGCTAATGTTCCTGGAATTATTTTTGGTTTTTTTGCGTTTATTACAGCATTATAGTTTCCGACGAATTGGAAAGTATTCCAATTCTGTACATAAAAAAGAGCGGGGGAAATTTCCCACGCTTGAAGAATTAAATCTTTTTCAATTGTTTGTAATTAATAACAATCACACCATTGCTGTGCACCATTAAGTGATTGTTTTTTTGCGTTTCGTCAATTTCGACGACAGCGGCATTTTTTAATTGTTTCGTAACAACGCCTGTTTGTGGCTGTCCGTGAACAAGAAAAGTAACATGGGTGTCAACGGCGAAATCCTTACCAGCATCCGATGGAACAACAGGAGTAACCATACCATTAAAATTTGACATACAAAAAACCATCCTTTCTTGATATCTCTATTATACCACATTTTCAGAAAAAAGTTTGTAAAGTCGCTATTTGGCTTATTTTAAAGAGATTTTGCATAAATAAATAACAAACAGACTTTACAAATAAAGTAGAAAGTCCTATAATAGATTTGTTTCAGGCCAGCTTAGCTCAGTTGGTAGAGCAACGCACTCGTAACGCGTAGGTCACAGGTTCGATCCCTGCAGCTGGCATCTAAAAAAACAGACAGGCACTACCAGATGGTAGTGCCTGTCTGTTTTTTTTAGATAAAATTTTGGATTAGTGCAAATGAAGCAATGCCTACCAGTACAATAAGTAATAAGTTTTTAGTAAGTATTGCGGCTAAAATGGTAGGGAATGAAGCGAATAAATAAGGAAGATTGAGGCTTGGTAAATGCCCAATTCTTTGTTCAAATAAGCTACTAAACCATAAGGCGGACATAATCACAATGGGAACAAAACTTAGATATTCTAATAATTTCTGTGGCAGACTGATTTTTTTTAAAAGTAAAAATGGCAGTATTCTTGAAAGCCAGGTTGCAACGGTACAGCCTAAAATTGTTAAAAAGAGATACTCAGAAGAAGGCATGTTTTATCATCACTCCTATTCCACAACCGATTAACGTGACAACTAAGACAATTAAATTACTGGGAATAAAAATTAGACCAATAGACATCAACCCAAAAGTAATCAGGACCATGATGAGTTGTAAAGCGATTTTCATGGAACGATCACTAATTATCTGCAGATAGAGTAAACCAATGAACATAGCCACGACCGCAAACTCAAGACCTAATGCTTGAGGGTTTGCAATAAAGCGCCCTAGATAGGCACCGATGATCGTCGAAAAAACCCAAGTCGCATAGGAAATCAAATTGGCAGCATTAAACCACTCAAAACTTAAACGTCCTTTGGTGTGGTTTAATTTATTCATTCCTAGTGCAAAACTTTCATCCGTCAGTAAGGTTCCCAACCAGAGATTTTTACCGAGAGATTCGGCTTTAAAGTAAGGCGCAATGGTCATTCCCATAAGAATCATACGCGCATTTACTAAGAAAGTCGCTAACACAATAGATAAAATAGGGCTGCCACCAGTCAACATACTAACCGTTACAAACTGAGCAGAGCCTGCAAAAATAAAAAACGACATCGCACTAACAATAAGAGGGGAAAAACCTGCTGCTTGTCCTACGATACCAAAAGCAATGCCAATACCAATATAGCCAAAAACCGTAGGCAAGGCTTCACGAATGCCAGTGCGTGCATCTAATTGGTGGTTCATTCTCTTTTTTTCCTTCTTTCTGTATAAAATTTAAACACGTGTGTCTGAAAATCTAGACCTTCGATAATGAGACACAACGAGCGAATGAGCGTTTTCATTATTAACCACTCCTTTTGAACAACTAAGATATATATTGTATAATACAATAAAGAATACTTTTGTTCAATATATTAAACTTTTGGATGATAAAAAGAAACAGAAGGAGCAACTATTTTGGAGATTAATACAATTATTGGCAATAATTTAAAAAAAATTAGACAAGAAAAAAAACTTACGTTGGATGAACTAGCTGGGATAACCGGAGTCAGTAAAGGGATGCTTTCGCAGATTGAAAAAGGAACCACCAATCCTACTATAAATACAATTTGGAAAATAAGTAATGGACTTAATGTTCCGTATACGTATTTATTAGAAGATGACTATGTTAAAGAAAATCCCGTGGTAAAAAAAACTGAGACGGTAACACAACATTCTGAAGATCACTCCTATCGAGTCTTTAATTACTACTCAGACAACCAGGAAAGAAACTTTGAACTCTTTCAGTTTGAATTAGATCCAGGGAAAAAGTATCAAGCTGTTGGGCATTCAAAACGTTCGACAGAATATGTCATGGTTATTCAAGGAGCATTAGCTATTGAAGTGGGCGGTCAGAGATATCTTCTTCCAAAAGACGCCGCTATGTATTTTGATGCTAATCAAGTACACACGTATATAAATGACGGAACAGATAAAGTCCAAGCAGTCGTCATTAACTATTATACGTAACAGTGGAAAATAGACATTAGGAAATTGCTACATCTGTTATTTTATGGACAAAAAAAGTAAACAATGCTACCCTAAAAATAATAGAAAATGAAAGATAAAAGAAGAGGTCAAAATGAATAAAAAAATTGAAAGTCTTGGTAATACAGCATTAAGTTTACTAAGTAATACGATTATTGTTGTGCCTTATTTACTTTACATTCAATTGAGTGATGGACACAACCTTTTAACAATTTTACCATTTGTCTTATTTTATACATTGCGTATGACAGGCATTTTTCTGGTTCGAGGAATTAATTTGTCTTTAAGTAGTCTAGGTCTACTAAAGATTTCTCTATTGTTAGGCTTGGCAGGATCCTTAATTGGGATCGCCGGCGCTTTTTCTTTCCCGCTTTATAGTATTTCAGGAATGTTGTTAGGACTTAGTGGGGCGTTGTTGCCACCAAGTAATCAATCAATTCGCTTTTTCTTGAAAGAAGAAGGTCAAAAAATTAGTCACAGCAATCTTTTAACGACAGTCTTATTGACCGCTGTTTTATTTGGCGCTTTATTTTTTAAAGCGACTGAGATTGGACTGGCGTTATTGGTGTACGCGCTCTATTTTCTGGTTGCTTTAGTAGCAATCAAGAGCTATCCTGTTTCATTAAACGAGCTAGAAGAAGAATCAGCAGAAGTTTCACGAAAAGAATTAATTCTGTTTGTTATCTTTTTTGTGTTATTACTTTTATTAAGAAGTGGTCGCTTATTAACGAATGCGGTGGAATTTGATTATGCGATTGTTGGCGCCTGCTGTTTCTTTGTGGTGGCTGTCCTTTTCGTTAGTCATTATGGCAAACGCGGTGCGTATAAAGTATCATTAGAAATGAATCTTGCGACCTTGATTAACGGGATTGTCGGGAACTATTTATTTTTATTTGGTTCCATTTATGTTGCAGGGGTTTATGGCAGAGCTCATATGGGCATCTATCTCTATTTACCTTATGTTTTAGGGATGATTTTTGCAATGATTGCAGCTAGTAAAACGAAACAATGGTCAAACAACATACCAATGATTGGTCTGGCGGGAAGTTTGGGAATATTACTTTTTACCTCGTGGACTATTTTAGGCCTGTTTCTCTTGAGTTTTTTCAAAAGCACATTGAATAGCTTTTTAGCTAGGCGATATTATCAAGAGACAGATTTGCCAAAAGATAGCCGCATCCTTATCAAATATACAACACAAACAAAAGGGAGTTTATTCCATCAATTTATTTTGATGGCGCTTATGTTAGTCACTGTAGTAGGCAAAGGTGGCACGACACAATTTTTATTAGAATTGACTGGCGGCAAAGGTATTTCAACGCAAACAAGTCAATTTTTAACTTTCATTAAAAATAGTAACTCGCTCTTAGTGTTATTGTTTATTGCAGTTTATTTCGTGGTCGTTTTTCGTCAAAAGAAACGATAATTTACAAATATTAATAAAAAAATACTTGGAAAAACAGTGATTGTGGCTGATTTTCCAAGTATTTTTTTATGAAAAGCTGTTTTTTTTTTTTCGAAGATTCAAAAAAAATTAATCAATTGTTTCATTTTTAACAAGCTATTATTAGGTTATATGAATTTTATTGAAAGGGGATTAGTATGAAGAAAAAAACTTTTTCTTTTGTGATGTTGAGTATACTTCTCGCACAAAATTTCGGGTTTGCCGTAAATGCCTATGCTGTAACAACGACAGAAGCACAAACAGAGACCACTGATACAGCAAAAAAAGAGGCAGAGTTATCGAGCACAACACCAGCTTTACCTTTAGCAACAACGACTACTTCAGAAATGAATCAGCCAACTGCAACAACTGAATCGCAAACCACAGAGGCGAGCACAACAGCTGCCAGTGATGCTGCTACACCATCTGAACAACAAACAACGGAGGACAAGGACACCTCACTTAATGAAAAAGCCCTACCAGATGTTCAAGCGCCAATTACAGATGAACTACTTGACAGTATGAGTCTTGCGCCGATTGGTGGAACAGAATACAGCCAAACAGAGGTTCACCGCGAATTAAATACAACACCGGTAACCGCTACGTTCCAATTTGCTGTTGGAAACACAGGTTATGCACCTGGATCAGTTTATACAGTTCAATTACCAGAACATTTAGGTTATTCAACTGTTAGCGGAGAAGTGACAGGCATTGGCGCAACTTGGGCAGTCGATGCGGCAACCAAAACATTAAGTATTACGTTTAATCAGCGAGTTTCGGATACCTCCTTTAAAGTAGAACTAAAAAGTTATCTAACAACAGATTCGGAACCATTAATCAAAATTGAAACTCCAGGAAAAAATAAAAAAACCTACTCGTTTGATTTATATGAACAAGTGGAACCAATTCAATATAACGAACGAACCAGAACGACGGGGTTAGATGGCGAAATTTTTTATAATTTAGACCGGACGTTAACTGGCAATCAAACATTAGAATTATTAACAACAGAGACGCCAGGCGCTGTCTTTGGAAAACAAGATAACTTGGAACCTCAAGTTTTCAGTTACGATGTCGACATTAATGGTCAAATTTTACCAGAAACGCAAACCCTGTTAACACCTGGAAAAGATTATACATTAAGCGATAATTCACTAGGGCGGATTGCTGTAACTGTTCCAAACATGAATCAACAAAAAGCCTATTCTTTATCGATTAATCGAACAATTTATTTAGAGAGTGCTTCGGACTATAACTACTTATATTCGCAGCAGTACCCAACCACAAAAATTGGGTCAATTTCTTTGAAAAGTACGACAGGAACTAAACAAACAACCGATTTTACTGCTAAGACGAGTCAAACAAGTAAAGTAATTGCTGATCGTGAAATGCGTAGTATGTCCTATATCAGTTTTCAAAGCAAAGGGAAATATTATGTAACAATTTATGGCACGTTAACAGAAACAAAAGTGGGTCAACAAATCGTATTAGAGAGTACAAACGGTCAAGAAATTAAGAATCCTAAATTTACGGCGTATGGTCCTTTATATGAAAATGTAAAATTGGAAGACTATTTTGATATTAAAACTGAAGGTGGCAAGCTCACTTTAACGGCCACAAAAGATAGCTATTTAAGAATAAATATTTCTGATTTAACAATGGATTTTGACAAGAAAGATATCAATCTATCATTAAGTACACCTGTAATTGGTCCCAATAAAGCCATTCAATTAGTATCTGATCAATATATTGAACCAATTAGTGTTGTTAATCCTTTGAATGCTGAAACTGCTTGGGGTAATTATGATCAAAATGGTGCCTATTCATCAAGAACAACTGTCTCAGTTATGGGAAGCAAAGAGACACCGATTCAAAATTTAGAAATTAAAGTAAAGCATCCTAATTATCTTTCATTACGAGCTACAAAAGAAATTTATTTTTATTACAAGTTAGGAACGGATTATACAGTAACGCCAACGTCAGATGGTTCAGTTATTAAGTTCACTACGCCAATAACCAACGAAATCCAAATTCCAATTGGTTTTAATTATGTGCCAGATAGTTTGCCAAAAGATAAAAGTATCCCAGTCGATACGATTCCGATAACAATGAGTGCTGAAGGTTTAACTCCAGTTGATACGACAGTAACTACTAATAGTAAGCGTGGTTCTGAACGAACACTTCAAAGTAGTAAAAATCAATTCCTTGTCAATGCACGAAATGATTCTTTTGACTCACTAAGCGTCCGTACAAAAATTCCAGCTGGCGCCGATGTTCTTTTTGACATTTATGATGTTTCAAACGATCAGGTAGATTCAATTTATCCACAATACTGGGATCGTGGTCAATACTTTGATAAACCAATGACACCAAACAGTCCTGGATACCCAACGATTACTTTTGACGAAAATACCAATAGTTACACATTTGATTTTGGAAAAACCAACAAACGTTACATTATTGAGTATAAAAACGCCAATGGCTGGATCGACGTGCCAACTCTTTATATAACAGGGACAGCTAAAGAACCACAATCGAATAATAATGAAGGGTCTGCTTCGGTTTCTGTTCAAAATGAAGCGTTAGACATTTTGAGTGCAACACAAGCGGCGAATCCAACATTAAAAAATGTAACAAAAACGACAGTAACAACAAAAAATATTGATAATAAAACACATCGTGTGAAAAATCCAACGATTGAATTAACACCAAAAGGCACAACCAATGCTCAAATCGATTTGAATTCTATTACCGTGAAAGGCGTGCCAGAAGATGCTTATTCATTAGAGAAGACTACAAACGGTGCGAAAGTCATTTTTAAAGACTATACATTGACAGAAAACATTACGATTGAATACAATACTGTCTCTGCAAACGCTGGCCAAATCTATACAGAAACAACAATCGACTCTGAAACATTGAACCAGATGTCTGCTAGCAAGAAAAAAGTCACCACTGCGCCAATCACATTGAAATTCTCAGAAGGTGATGCGGAAGGTATTGTTTATTTAGCAACTGCCACATTCTACACGCATAACGTAGAGGATGAAAACCAAGCAATTGCGAAGGTTTCTTTTGAACTAATTGATAATGTCACGCATACAGCAACCGAATTTACAACAGATGAAAAAGGTCAATACTCCTTTGATGCCATCATGACAGGTGATTATACTTTGCGAGTAACGAATGTACCGCAGGAATATTCCGTGGATGAAGAGTATTTGACAGGAAAAGCCATTAAGCTGGTCAAAGGAGACAACCAACTAAAAATTCCATTAACGAAAACAATTGATCACAGTCGTTTACAAGTCAAAGATTCAACGATTTATGTCGGCGATTCATGGAAACCAGAAGAGAACTTTGTTTCAGCAACAGATAAAACAGGTCAAGACGTTCCCTTCGAAAAAATCACTGTTTCAGGTCAAGTTGATAACACCAAAGCAGGCGTTTATCCAATTATTTACAGTTACGAAGGTAAAGAAGAAACAGCCCATGTGACCGTCAAACCCGACCAATCTAAGTTAGAGGTCAAAGATACAACGATTTATGTTGGTGATTCGTGGAAACCAGAAGATAATTTCGTTTCAGCGACAGACAAAACAGGTCAAGACGTTCCGTTTGAAAAAATTGATGTTCAGGGAACAGTGAATGTTGATAAAATAGGCGATTATGAAATTGTCTATAAAAATGGCACAAAAGAAGCGAAAGCAATCGTTCATGTTCGTGATGACAGTCGTTTACAGGTCAAAGATACAACAATTTATGTGGGTGATAAATGGGAAGCAGAAGATAACTTCGTTTCAGCAACAGATAAAACAGGTCAAGATGTCCCATTCGAAAAAATCACTGTTTCAGGTCAAGTTGATACTAGCAAAGCAGGCGTTTATCCAATCGTATACAGTTACGAAGGTAAAGAAGAAACAGCTAATGTGACTGTCAAACCCGACCAATCTAAGTTAGAGGTTAAAGATACAACGATTTATGTTGGTGATTCTTGGAAACCAGAAGATAATTTCGTTTCAGCGACAGATCGTGATGGTCATGCTATATCCTTTGATAAGGTTCAAGTAAAAGGGGAAGTTGATACAAAGAAAACAGGAGAGTACCAGATTTCCTATACCACTGAGCCAGTTAATGAAACCAAACCAGCTGTGCAGTCACGACTTTTCTCAATATTTTCAAACGAAACACCTCGTCAATTAACGACAGTAGCAACTGTTCATGTGATTGATCGTAATCCTACACCGCTACCAGATAAAAATGAGAACAACCAGACTAGTTCTTCAACGAATCAAACCACGATAAAAAGTAGTCAGTATGTCACACATATTGTGAAACCTGACAAGCAAGGACGTTATCCAAAAACGGGAGAACAAACTAATGGTCTATATCGTGTGCTAGGACTTGTTGTGTTACTTATTGTGATTATTAGTGGTATAGTCATCAAGAAGAAACGAAAATAATTAAATGAGCGTGGGGCAAAAGTTTAAAGTAACTTTTGTTCCACGCTTAAAAGATGAATAAGTGCATGAATGAGGGTAGCTGTTTCCTTGGAAAATAGGAAGTTTTACAAGTGACTTTTATTTTAAGAACACCTATTAGCAGGTTTTTCTGTTAAGATAGTTATTTTTATGAAATAGTTTGGAGGAATAATAAACGAGATGAACCAGCGAACTATTTATTATGGTAGTATCGGCACAGCCTTATTTCTTTCTTCAGGAATGTTGATTGCTTCAGTGAATAGCTATGCAAACGAAGCGACAACACCAGGCAAATACACCGTGACTTATGAAGTGGATGGCAAAATTGAAACAGCAACCATTACGGTCAAAGAAAATCAAACGGAACTTAAATTAAAAGACACGTTTTTAGGAGTTAATCAAGCATGGTCACCCTTAGACAATGTCGTTTTTCTAAAAGATAAAGAGGGTCGTCCTTTAAATTTAGAAAATGTAATTATAGAAAATAATGTAAATACTCAAAAAGTAGGCCTTTATTTTGTAACCTTCCGTTACGAGTCATACCTTTCTATTGCGAAGGTGTATGTCAACCCTACTAATTTTGCTGCAGAGGGGAATATGCTTGCAGAGCTTCCTTATAGTCAAGCAATGATTGGCCCAGAAAGACCAATTATTGCCTCGAGACAGGACAAGGAGCAACAAACAAAACAGGAGAAAAAGAAAAATAAAATTGAACAGGAACGAGTAAATAAAAAGGTGCTGTTAAATGATGAGTTGTTGAAAAAAATAGATACGATAGCCCCAGTGGAAATTACTGGAGGAGCGGCAAGTGGGTCCTCTCAATTTGGCACCACTTTAAGCTTCCTGTCAGGCTCACTTTTGTATGGAACAAGGAGAGTTTAAATGGAATTCTTGTTATTAGATGATCGGGAAAATTTAAAATTAGCGATTATTAGAAAGTTAGAGCAACAATATTCATTTTCTGAACGAAAAGATCGTTTATGTAAGCAATTAGCTATTTCTCCTTATTTGCTAGAACGGAACATAACAGAAATCAATGCAGATTTGCAACGCTTTGGTCTGATTAATGAGATGGAAATTTGTGAAAAAAATAATGAAATTTTGTTATCTCAAAGCCTTCGTATTTCTTCAAGTATTATTGAAGAATATTATTTAAAAGACTCGTTAGAATTTAATCTATTAAAAACGATTTTCTTTCATCAGTTTACCTCAATCAAAAAATATGGCGAAAAGCACGGGATGAGTCGAACGGTTGTATACAAAATTGTTGACCATATCCGGAAAGAATTAGGTCAATACGGTATTAAGTTATCCAAAAATTTACAACTTAGCGGCAATGAAATGGCGATTAGACAATATTTTACTATGCTCTATTACCGAATTTACAAAGATTCTGAAGAATTATATAATCAAACAGATCTTCGCGCAGTGAACCAATTATTGGCTCAATTGAAAGGCTCTTATGAAAATATCACTAATTTTCATTTATTTAAACATTATGTATTGGTGGCGTTAGAACGAACGCAGAGAAAAGCTAATTATTTTTTATCCCAAGAAGAAAATCCATTCGCTTTTGATGAAGAAAGTTCGATTTATCAAGAAATTCAAAGTTGGATCAACGAAGTGATGAAGGCGACTCATGCAGAGAAAAACGCAGAAATTCAAGGAATTATCGGCAATTTATCGGTCTATCAAAGTGAACTTATTTCGGAACATTTGCTAAGTTCTCACAATGAGGCAATTACGGCTACAAAAACATTATTCTTTTCTTATATGCCGTTTACAATTTCGGACGAAGAATTTTATCAAGAAATTGTTCCGATTATTTATCAACATCGTTTTATTACGCCGTTCATCGATATCACCTTACGAATTATGGATTTAGAATTTTTTCAGGAACGCTACCCAATTGTTTTTAATAGCTGTCGGCAGTTTTTATTTGCGTTGGATTGCTCGGCGTTTGAGTTTAGTAAGCTTTCTTTATTTTTTGATTTGCTATTAGTGTTATCCCGTCTTTATGACCAAAGGAATGAAAAAAGCACGATCAATCTTTATGTGAATTTTACGCAAGGAGAAAAATATACTCAGTTTATCAAAGAACAAATCAAAATATTCGAATCTTTCAGCATTCACTTTCATTCAGCGATTCGACCAGATACTGATTTAGTAGTTTCGGATTATTTACCAAAAACGTTATTTTCAGTAAAATGTTTAATTTGGTTAGCGCCCCCGCGAGCCAGTGACTGGCAAAATTTTGGCAACGAAATTGTCCGAATTAATAAAGAGCTACAACAAACGAAACAAAGAAAAAGCGAATAAAAACAGTCGCAACGTGTTTTAGTTGCGACTGTTTTTTGTTACTGAATGTTTATAGTAAACTTTCTCATTATCACTGATGTAAAAAATTTAAAATAAAAGCCAAATAGGATTGAAGAAAAAGAAAAAATTGCTAGTGAAGGACCAATTCTCTAAAGTTTTTCTCAAATATAGTAGAATTCCTTTCTTTTCTTCTGTGAGAAAGATATAATAAAAAACGTATGAACAAAGGAAAAGGGATGACGAATGAATAGAAAAGAGAAAACAAATTTAGATAGTCGAATTGATTACGGCGTGATATTACCAGTTTTTCTTTTATCACTAATTGGTATGCTATCGCTTTACGTAGCGCTTTACAATGATCCAAGCAAACCTAAAATTGGTAGCTTGTTAATGAAACAAGGACTGTGGTATTTAGTCGGAGGATTAAGTATTGTCATTATTATGCATTTTAGCTCAAAATTACTCTGGCGGTTAACGCCCGTTTTTTATGCACTTGGATTAGTATTAATGGGATTACTACTGAAATTCTATGACCCCGTACTAGCAGAGCAAACAGGTTCTAAAAACTGGATTCGCTTTGGTGGCACCACATTCCAACCATCGGAATTGATGAAGATTGCGTTTATTTTGATGTTGGCCTATATAGTGACCATGCATAATGTTAAATATGTGGACCGAACACTCAAAAGCGACTTTTGGCTAATCGCTAAAATGCTATTAGTGGCGATTCCGGTAATTGTTTTAGTACTTTTACAAAAAGACTTCGGGACGATGTTAGTTTTCTTAGCCATTTTTGGGGGAGTTTTCTTAATGTCTGGCATTACTTGGAAAATTATTGTGCCCGCCTTTATCATAGCTGCTCTAGTCGGAGCTGGAACCATCTACTTGGTAACAACAGAAACAGGAAGAGACTTATTGTCTAAAATTGGCATTAAAGCTTATCAATTTGATCGGATTGATTTATGGCTAAATCCTTTCCATACAGATCCAGATCGCTCATTCCAACCAGCGCTAGCATTAACAGCAATTGGTTCTGGGGGCCTTTTCGGAAAAGGCTTTAACGTGAGTGATGTGTATGTCCCTGTTCGTGAGTCAGATATGATTTTTACAGTTGTTGGTGAAAACTTTGGCTTTATTGGTGGCTGTTTCATTATTTTGTTGTATTTTATTTTAATCTACCGCATGATTCGCGTTTGTTTTGATACAAATAATGAATTCTATGCCTACATTGCCACAGGAATTATCATGATGATTTTGTTCCATGTTTTTGAAAACATTGGAGCGAATATTGGTTTACTACCATTAACTGGGATTCCATTACCGTTTATTAGTCAAGGTGGTTCTTCCATTTTAGGTAACATGATTGGGGTGGGCTTAATTATGTCCATGCGTTACCAACAAGAAACGGTTCGTACCAGAAGTGGTCGTTAAAGAAAGAAGAAAGAAGGGGTAGAAATGTACACACTTTATGAATATCCTAAATGCTCAACTTGTAAAAAAGCGAAAACGTGGTTAGATCAACAAGGCGTTAAATACCAAGCAATTGATATTAAAGCAACACCGCCTAGTAGTGAACAATTAGCAAAATGGATGAAAGAAACCGGCTTGCCTGTTCGTCGTTTTTTTAACACAAGTGGGGTTTTATATAGAGAACAAGGCTTAAAAGATCTTGTTGACAGTTTTTCTATTGAAGAAGCAAGTCAGCGTTTAGCTGCGGATGGCATGTTGATTAAGCGTCCAATTCTCTTAAAAGACAATACATTTCTAACGAATGGTTTTAAAGAAGCAGATTACGAAGGAGTGCTTGGAAAATGAGTGAAATGAAACAAATCGATCAATTATGGATCGTACCAACAGAAGCAGGTTATAAAATTGGTTTAACCGCCGAAGCCCAAGAGGATTTAGGAAAGATTACTTTTGCAACGTTTCCAAAAGTCGGACAAACATTAGCTAAAGGTGACTCTTTAATTGAATTAGAAGCAGAAAAAGCAGTCAGTGAATTCAGTAGTCCATTATCTGGTAAAGTAGTCGCGATTAATGAAGCGGCTGATCAAGAGCCAAGTGCGTTAGATGAAGAAAATGCCTGGATTGCTGTTTTAGCAGATGTTGAACCAACAGAATTTGAAAATCTTTAGTCTTACGTTGACAAGGCCAATGTTTATTGCTATAATTTTCTCAATCTAATCAAAAGAAAGCTTTGAAAAGAAGAGTACATGTTAAGGACGTTTGAAGAGAGCCCTGTTTGCTGAGAATGGGTAACAGATTTAAGATGGAAGATGGTCTTTGAGCAGAGTAAGTGAGCGAAGCAGTGAACTTACTACGGGGCGCCCGTTACAGCCAACGGTATGCGAAGAATCAAGTACCGTATGAGGTTATTATTGAGAAATAATAACGAATTAAGGTGGTATCACGAAATGACAAACTTTCGTCCTTTTTGCTGTAATAGCAAAAGGATGGAAGTTTTTTTGTTTTTATTAAGCAAATTCGTTTCATAAAAAGTGCGAAACCTTCAAAATAAGAAAGTAGAACAGAAAGAAGAGGAGAACAAAATGGCATTAATTGAATTACGTCATGTAAAAAAAGAGTTTTCCGGTAAAGCGGGTAAAGTCACGGCTTTAAAAGATATTGATTTAACGGTTGAATCTGGTGATATTTATGGCATTATTGGCTATTCGGGTGCAGGAAAAAGTACGTTGGTTCGCTTATTGAATGGACTTGAAACACCTACAGAAGGTGAAGTAGAAATTCAAGGACAAGATATTGCATTGTTGCCAAATAAAGAACTACGAAACTTCCGTAAAAAAATTGGGATGATCTTTCAACATTTTAATTTATTATGGTCACGGACGGTCCTAGAAAATATCATGCTCCCATTGGAAATTGCTGGTGTTCCAAAACAAAATCGGAAAAGCCGCGCAGAAGAGTTAATCAAGTTGGTTGGTTTAGAAGGACGGGAAACCGCCTACCCAAGTCAACTCTCTGGTGGGCAAAAGCAACGAGTGGGGATTGCCCGTGCCTTAGCTAACAATCCTGATATTTTGCTTTGTGATGAAGCAACGAGTGCTTTGGATCCGCAGACAACTGATGAAGTGCTAGAATTACTACTAAAAATCAACCAAGAATTAAATTTAACAGTTGTATTAATTACCCACGAAATGCACGTGATTCGTAAAATTTGTAATCGCGTAGCTGTGATGGAATATGGTGAAATTGTTGAAGAAGGTAAAGTGATCGATATTTTCAAAAAGCCTCAAACAGAAATTGCGAAACGCTTTATCCAACAAGAAGCGGATAAAAACATTGAAGAAACGGAACTGGTTGTCGAAGAAATGTTGGAACAATATCCGAATGGAAAAATTGTTCGCCTACTTTTCCACGGCGAACAAGCGAAATTGCCAATTATCTCGCATATTGTCCAAGAATATCAAGTAGAAGTCAGTATTATTCAAGGGAACATTCAGCAAACAAAGCAGGGTGCAGTGGGTTCTCTTTATATTCAATTATTAGGCGAAGAGCAAAATATTCTAGCAGCCATTGAAGGATTACGTAAACTTCGTGTAGAAACAGAGGTGATTGGAAATGAATAATCGTGGCTTAGCAAGTTTCTTTGATTTTTCGCAAATTGATATAAGTAAACTACAAGAAAAAACGATTGAAACACTTTATATGACAGGGATTTCAATCATAGTGGTCGCCATTTTAGGGTTGATTTTAGGACTATTACTTTTTGAAACGTCAGGCAGAAAAGGGATTTTGAGCCGATTACTGTATTGGCTAGTGGCCATTTTTGTAAATATTTTCCGTTCGATTCCGTTTATTATCTTAATCGTTCTGTTAATTCCTTTTACAAAAATTATTTTAGGGAGTATGTCTGGTGTCAAAGGCTCCTTACCAGCATTGATTATTTCCGCAGCACCTTTTTATGCTCGCATGGTCGAAATTGCTTTTCGTGAAGTCGATAAAGGCGTGATTGAAGCAGCCAAAGCAATGGGGGCCAATCGTTTCCAAATAATTTGGAAAGTTCTATTACCAGAAAGTCTGCCAGCGCTTGTTTCTGGCTTAACCGTTACAACCATTTCCTTAGTGGGCTATACTGCAATGGCAGCTGCTATTGGAGCGGGCGGTTTAGGAAGTTTGGCGTATCAAGATGGCTTCCAACGTGGTCAAAATACAGTTACCTTAGTAGCAACGATTTGTATCTTAATTATTGTCTTTGCGATTCAATGGCTTGGGGATACAGTCGCTAAAAAAATAGATAAACGATAAATGGAGGGAATAAGATGAAAAAACGTACATTATGGTCAGTAATTACTGTAGCAGTAGCTGTCTTAGTTTTAGGGGCTTGCGGCAATAAAAAGAGTGATGACTCGGTCTTGAAAGTTGGAGCTTCACCAGTTCCACATGCAGAGATTTTAGAACATGTAAAACCTTTATTAGAAAAAGAAGGCGTAAAATTAGAAGTGACGACTTATACAGATTACGTGCTACCTAACAAGGCGTTGGAAAGTGGCGATATCGATGCCAACTATTTCCAACATGTGCCGTTCTTTAATGAAGCGGTTAAAGAAAATGATTATGACTTTGTGAATGCAGGTGCGATTCATTTAGAACCAGTTGGGCTTTACTCGAAAAAATACAAATCGTTACAAGAAATTCCTGATGGTTCAACGATTTACGTTAGCTCTTCCGTTTCAGATTGGCCACGTGTTTTAACGATTTTAGAAGATGCTGGTTTAATCACGCTGAAAGAAGGGGTAGACCGGACAACTGCAACTTTCGATGATATTGATAAAAACACTAAAAAATTGAAATTCAATCATGAAAGTGATCCAGCGATCATGACCACTCTTTATGACAATGAAGAAGGGGCTGCGGTTTTAATTAACTCAAACTTTGCCGTGGATCAAGGATTAAATCCGAAAAAAGATGCGATTGCCTTAGAAAAAGAAAGTTCACCTTATGCCAATATTATTGCGGTTCGTAAAGAAGACGAAAACAACGAAAATGTAAAAAAATTAGTCAAAGTGTTACGTAGCAAAGAAGTCCAAGATTGGATTACGAAAAAATGGAACGGTGCCATTGTTCCAGTCAATGAATAAAAAGAAAAAGACAATAGAATAAAAACTTGAGGTCGGGACAGGCGTGTTAAGCTTCAAGAAATAAGAAGAAAGTTCTGAAAGATGCTTTTTGTCTCTCAAGGACGTTCAGCTTATTTCCGAAGAAGCTGCTCCTGTCTCGTTGTTTATTTAAAATTTTAGGGCTAGGCAGATACATCATGTTGATTTACCTGCCAAGTCTAAGTTTTTTTCTTTTAAAAAAGGACCATAAATGATAAAGTTACAAGGAATTTCTTAATTATCAGGAAAATTCAGGGACTATGCATAGGCATTTGCATTAGTTATTGTTATAATAATTAAGATAGATTTTTTGGAATGGAGGGAAAAAGATGTTACGTTTTTTTCCGCAAAAAAATAAATATGTAGAAGAAGCAAGCCAGTACGCCTTTGATAAAGAAGGCCAAATTCCGCAGCACATTGCCATTATTATGGACGGAAATGGACGGTGGGCACAGAATCGAAGACTGCCGAGAATTGCTGGACATAAAGAAGGCATGGATACGGTTAAAAAAATAACGAAGCATGCTAGTCATTTAGGCGTTAAAGTTTTAACACTTTATGCATTTTCAACGGAAAATTGGAAGAGACCAACAGATGAAGTCAATTTCTTAATGCAATTGCCTGTTGATTTTTTTGATACATTCGTGCCTGAATTAATTAAGGAAAATGTTAAAGTCAATGTAATGGGCTACCAAGAGTTTCTACCAAGCCATACGCAAGATGCTGTTAAGCGGGCCATTGAGCAAACCAAGGACAATACGGGCATGGTTTTAAACTTTGCTTTGAATTATGGGGCGCGTGCGGAGCTACTAACTGCCATGAAACAGATTGCTGCAGAGGTTTCAGAAAAAGCATATACGGCAGATGAGATTACAGAAGAAACGATCGCAGATCACTTAATGACTGGCTTTTTACCCACGGAACTTCGCGATCCAGAATTGTTGATTCGAACAAGTGGGGAAGAGAGAATTAGTAATTTCTTGCTATGGCAAATTGCTTATAGCGAGTTGTTTTTTACAAAAGCATTATGGCCTGATTTTTCAGGGGACACTTTAGAAACCGCGATTGCTTCTTTCCAAAATCGTAATCGTCGTTTTGGAGGTCTAAAAGAAACTACAGAAACAGAAGGGAGCGATCCGCAGTGAGACAACGTGTCATCACAGCTATCGTCGCATTAATCATCTTTATTCCAATTATCTGGTATGGTGGTTTTGCAATTGAGATTGCCGCTGTTGCTTTGGCAGTAGTCGGCGTGTACGAGTTATTCCGTATGAAAGGATTAACGTTATTAAGTTTTGAAGGTGTTTTATCAGCATTAGGGGCCGTTTTTTTAGTTATCCCAACAATTAAGTGGTTAAACTTTTTGCCGGAAATGCAAACAAATTTCATTTTATTTTATGTCACTGTAATGTTGTTGTTAGGTGCTTCGGTGATTTCTAAAAATACATATACGATTGAAGAAGCTGGCTTTCCAGTTATTGTCAGTTTATATGTAGGGATGGGGTTCCAGAACTTTATTAGTGCCCGTTCCGCAGGTTTTGAAGTCTTGTTATTTGCTTTATTCATTGTCTGGGCAACGGATATTGGTGCATATCTATTTGGACGACGATTTGGTCGTCATAAATTGATGCCAGATGTTTCACCCAACAAGACAATAGAAGGTGCACTTGGTGGTATTTTATCAGCCGTGGTTGTAGCAGCGTTGTTTTTAGTTTTCACAGCTAATAAAGGGCTATTTCCTTATCCAATGCCGGTGATGCTTGTATTGACGGTTCTATTTTCTATAGTAGGGCAATTCGGTGATTTGGTTGAATCTTCTATCAAACGTCATTATGGCGTGAAAGACTCTGGTAACATCTTGCCAGGACATGGTGGTATTTTAGATCGTTTTGATAGTTTATTATTTGTTTTCCCAATTATGCACTTATGTGGATTATTTTAAATTGATTAACAAAATTTAAAAAAGTATCGTCAAATAAGCAAAAATCCAGAAGAGTCTCTCTTCTGGATTTTTGCTGTTTATTGAGATAATGCGTGAAACACTGACAGGGTATGTTTGAGATAAGTTTAATTTTAAACATTCGGTGGTTTTACTCTTTAATTGACAATAGCCTTCTCTTTAAAGAGAAGGCTATCTAACGAATCAATATTATTATTTTAAAGTTGGATCAGACTATTTCTAGTATTCAAGTATTTTTCATTTAAGCGATGTATTCCCTACCTCTAATACATCCTTGTATCTCTCTAGACACGCCAGTTTTGAATAAAATCATCAAAACAATTGAATGGTTCGTTTAAAAATATTTTTCGTGTTCTAATTATTATAACATAAAACTCGTCAACTGACCACTAGCTGACGAGTTCATAATTTTTCCAGATAAATAGACAGCCGTTTTCCGCCGACTGTCTAAGATTAAGATAGATTTGTAAAGAAGTGAATAAATGCTTCCTACTATCTCTTTATAACATGAGGAAAAGAAAACTGCAAAAGATAGCTGTGTTTTTTGAAAAAAAGATCAGCTGGTTTCCGCCAGCTGATCATCCGTTGAAAAGAGATATAAAGAAGTGAATAAAGCTTGCTTTACCTCTATTTTATACCATGTTTTGATTCAAATAACTATTCAGTATTAGTTATACTTAAATAATAAATATGTATACGGATGTATTGTTTTGAGGTATAGTCATAGAGAAAAGAGGGAACGTTTATGAAAAAATTTTGTTTAAGTTATAGCTCTGGTAAAGATTGTTTATTGGCGATGGATCGATTAATACAAGCAGGAAATCAGCCAGTAGCGTTAGTGACAACACTAAGTGATGAAATTAATCGTTCTTGGTTTCACGGGATACCAATCTCCGTCTTAGAAGCAGCGGCTGAAGCGTTAGATTTACCACTTGTTATATCACATAACAATGAAACAAATTACACAGAAAAAGTGGTTGAGGCACTGCATGAAACTAAAAAATTGGGTGCAGAAACGGTTTGTTTTGGCGATATAGATATTGAACAAAATGGTGCTTGGGATCGCCAAGTTGCATTAAGTGCTGGGCTTGAGCCACAATTACCTCTTTGGCAGGAGAATCGCGAAGCACTTGTCAAAGAATTCTTGGCAAAAGGGTACACAGCAATTATCAAAACGGTCAGCAAAGAGGCAGGTATTCCAATAAAATTTTTAGGAGAACCGTTAAATGAAACATTTATCACGTATCTTAAAGAGCATCAATTAGATATTTGCGGAGAAAACGGGGAGTACCATACGTTGGTAATTGACGGCCCGCTATTTAAAAAGAGGCTCCATTATTATGCTTCAGGAATTTATGAAAGTCCTTATGCTTATTCCTTGATTATTGATGCTTAAATGAAAGTAAAAGGACACAAGCTGCCACTTTTTCTAGCGATATGCTATAATTAACTTAAGAAAAGTAGAGAAAGTGAGTGGTTAATTATGGAAGAAACTGTCTTTTTTAATTTAGGAAATGCCCTTGCTTCAAAAAGAGATCAAAAAGAATTAATTAAAGAAGCCCAAATTGCGAAAGATACTCGAAAGATTCCAGGAAAACTGATTATCGTTGAAGATGAAGAAAATGGTACCCATATTTTATTTGAATTAGCTGATCAAACAGAACCATCTGCTGAAACAAAAGAATTCAAAGTGAAAAAAGTGATTGATTAATAAAAAAGCAACGAATTTTTCTAAATTTGTAGTGACCCCAAAAAGTTAGACTTTTTATAGAGTGGATTTTTCCACTCTATTTTTATGCAGTTTTTTGATTGAAT
>NZ_JAHLRI010000139.1:0-1330 GCF_018919685.1 Enterococcus sp. S183_ASV_20 | reverse complement strand
CTCTTGGGGCTTCCCAAAAAAGTCAGGACCTATAACTATTTTTTCGCAAATTATGGTAGCGGAACCAAAAGCACCTATGTTTGAATTGATTACTCTATTATTTAATAATGTTATTCTTTCGGAATTACTAGCAATTCCATATATTACTGGGATTTCAGATAATTTATATATTGATGTATCAGTTAACTTTAGATTAATTTCATAGTTATTAGAAGCAGAGTACGTTAATACACCAGCAGAATATTCTTCAAAGTTATCCGCTAAAGACCAAATACCAGATATATCAAGATTATCGAACATAGTTGAATTTGTTGTTTTTACCATATTTAAAATACCTTCCTAAAAAAATTCTATTAAACACCTTATTGGAAACAAAAAAGATGAAAGCATGTGATAGTAATTTTCAAAACATAACTCTTTAAATCATCTAATCCAAACATTTTGAAAGTCCGATAATAATGAACAAAAGACATATAATTACATAATCATATTAAACTATGAATTTTTTCCTTCTATTATATAGGGAATTATTCTTTCATAGATCCAAACTTTTTACTGCGGTATCTTTATCTTCCTGGGTGATCCCGATATAGCGTAAAGTCTCCCGTTGCGAAGAATGGTTAAGCAGCGACTGAATGATCTCTGTTTTGGTTCCTTGCTTGTATAAAAAATAGCCAAAGGTCTTACGCATCGAATGGGGACCAATTTCTTTTAACCCAACTGCAGTTCCTGCTTCATGAATGATCCGCCAAAGGCTTTGTCGGGTCAAAGGCGTATCTGCTCCTTTTCGACTTGGAAACAAATACTTGCTGAAGTCTTGTGCTTGTAACTGCTCAGGAAATTCTGATTGAACATAATCAAGAATCACTTTTCGTAATTTGTTCGAAATGAAGACCGAATTGTGTTTCGCTGTTTTTTGTTCCTTCATGGCCAGACGTTCTTTGACAATTACCCGACCACGGGAAATTTCTAATACATCACTTAATTTCAACTGTCTTAAATCAGAGATTCGATACGCCATATTGATCCCAATCGAAAAAAGCACCAAATTTCGTTGCCCATATTTTCCGGAAGCCAAAATGGCCTTCATGGCATCGATCTTTTTTTTGTCGCGAATCGGTTCCACGCTCTTCATTTTTAGCCTCCTCTCAAATGTTACTTAATATGATTATAACAGATAATAAGTCACATTTAAACAAGCTATAGAAAAAAGGCCCTAAAAGAAAAGTGATTTTCTCTTAGAGCCTCTAAGGATGGAGCGATTTTCACGAATGTGACAGAATCCGATTGTGTCACATTGGACTTTTGATATTTTCGGTAAGATTTGATT
>NZ_JAHLRI010000138.1:0-1338 GCF_018919685.1 Enterococcus sp. S183_ASV_20 | reverse complement strand
TTTCTAAATAGCCATGATTTTTATTACCTGTAATTTTTTTAGCTTCTTCTCCATCTTGTACTAAATCTTCCCAAGGCATGATTCGTTCAATTTCGTCAAAAGGATTACTATCATTATCTTTTGCAAAGTGAAGAGCATCAATTAAAGAAGCATAATGTTCCAATTTTTTAGTAGCCAATTTTCCTTTTTCTTTTAACTGTTCTTGTGAATCACGTGTCCCTTTGCGTTTAATACTTGCTAAAATGCGGTCATTAATCTCAATCAGTTGATCGATCAGATATTGATGATGATTGACTAAAAAAGCAATAAGTAAAGAGTATCTTTTTTCAAGCTCAAAACGGGAGAAGTCATATGCATCATAATTTTCCCCTAGTCTAGCTAGCTGAAGAAACCTGTTCCGATTAATATGGGAGACATTAATTGTCCCGAGTCCCATGGAAGCAATCACTTCCACTTTTTTACAAATACTCATAAAGCTTTCTGGATTTGCCTTACCTGGAATGTCTTTTAGCCAAGCGAGTTTAGTTATTTTCGTCTCTTCATAAATTTGAAACAAACTCTCTAGTTTTTCAATTTGTATATCTGTTAATGAACAGAGTAATATTGAAAATAAGTTGTTTTCTGCTTTATCTCGACAGCGGCTTATAATGTCTTCAAGTGTAGCTATAGATGGAAAAATAATTCTTTTTCGAGTTAAGAAATCAATTGTTTTTTTCATTAGATAGATAGAGTCATCATTTTCTAAAGCTAGTTCAATTAAATATTCTATTAACTGTTTTTGTGTATTAGCACTACCGAATCGATGATAGTTGAATACTTCTAAGATCTCGTTGAAGTGATTTGCACGTGTATTTCTATGATCATATGAATTTAAATCAATTGCATCAAGATGGAGCTGTCGACTCACATAAGAAGTTAGTCTGGTTGATTTAATCGGCCAATTACTTAAAGAACACCCAGGATACCGGGCCAAACAAAGTTGTATCGCAAATCCTAGTTTATTGACCTTTCCACGGTGTTGATTAATAACCTCCAGATCATAATCAGAAAAACTAAAATACGCTTTAAAATCCTCTTCTGATAAGTGGTCTACAGAAAGAAGTTGTTCACGCTGTGAAGTAGTTAAAATTCTTTTCATAGCCATATCTTAAGCATTCCTTTTATTGAGGTAACGGTAAAAGGTTGTTTTGCTTAATTTAGAGGCATCAAGAATTTGACGAATAGAATACTCTTTGCTGTCATACATTTTTAAAGCTAAATCAATTGATAGCTTACCTTTACTTGGACGGCCCCCTTTTTTTCCTCGGACTCTGGCTGCCTTAAGACCAGAGTTAGTTC
>NZ_JAHLRI010000137.1:0-1349 GCF_018919685.1 Enterococcus sp. S183_ASV_20 | reverse complement strand
GGTTCAAAGTAATCGTATAAATCAAATAGCTCCTCTCCTTTCAATTAATAATTTTACGTGTGATTATCTCCTTTTGTTTGATAGTAAGTCAACACAGCTATCATTAAAGATAATCCCGAAAGAAATGCATTCTTTCCAAAATATCCTGCAATTAGTAGGAACATAGCTAAAAAAATGGAGCTTATATTAAAAATATTTTGTTTATTCAACATCTTATACCGCATCCATTTCTGAATCATCACTATAACGTTTTACATTTTCCTTACTACGACCAATATAGAAAATGACAAATAACGCTAACCAAGCAATTGCCAATACTATTCCCCACCAATTACCTGCCATTGCATTTGCAAAAGCAAACTTAAATTCACCATTCTCAATAGTTGCCCATGCTAGCATCGTACCTTCTTCAACATTCACTGCGCCTGTATCACGTGCTAATTGAGTAATGTATGGGGCAAAGTAAGTTCCGATATATAGAAATACTGGCGTGGTTATGATTCCATATACAAGCATTCTTAACATATTTCCCCTTCCTAGCAAATATGCAGCTACAATAATGGATAAGTTGATTAATCCTGCAAAAGGCAATACTTGGTTTCCTGGTAAAATTGCTGCAAATAATAATTCAAATGGGATTAACAAAATAGCCAGCACCCAAATTTCACTTGCTCCTGCTAAGATTGGCCAGTCCAAACCAATATACAACTCTCTTCCTTTAAATCTATTTCTCATATATTCTGATATTGCGTCTGATATAGGCGACAATGCCTGCATAAATAACTTAGAAACAAGTGGAAATAACGTTAAAGCCGCAGCCGCGTTTATTCCTAAAATCAATGCGTCTGAAATCGAATATCTACCAATTAAACCAATCGATGTACCGACAATAAAACCCATTACATGATTTTCAGAAAAAATACCGATTTTGTTTTTCAAAGCATTTACATCCATTTTTTTGTTGAAAATAGGAAATAAATCTAAAAATTTATCTACTGGATATAACAAAGCTGCAATTAATGTCATATGATGAGGTAAAGTCACACCAGGAATTCCCGTTAATTCCTGAATCTCTCTAGCCCAAATATCGCCAATTTTTAACTCAACGACTACTTGAATGGCTACAACTAGAAAAGCTAGATACAGATTTCCTGATATATAATAGACCATTACTGCACAAAATGCTTTTCCCCACACATTCCACATATCCACATTAAGTGTTTTTGTCCATTTAAATGCTAACATGATGATGTTGATAATAATTGTCACTGGAAAAGCAAGAAAAGCATATTTCCAAGCCCATGTTACCGAAGCGCCTGTCGTCCATCCACCATCAATCGCTGTTAAAT
>NZ_JAHLRI010000136.1:0-1408 GCF_018919685.1 Enterococcus sp. S183_ASV_20 | reverse complement strand
AAAAGTATCGAATAATGGCAAAACTTATACCATTGTGATTAGAGATGGCGCTAAGTGGTCTGATGGTACACAAATAATTGCTAGTGATTTTGTAACGGCATGGCAAAGAGTTGTAGATCCTAAAACAGCGTCTCCAAATGTGGAACTGTTTTCTGCTATAAAAAATGCCAAAGAAATTGCTTCAGGAAAACAATCCAAAGATACTTTAGCAGTGAAAAGTAGTGGTGAGAAAACATTAGAAATTGAATTAGTTGAACCAACACCTTATTTTACTGATCTGTTATCCTTAACGGCTTACTATCCAGTACAGCAGAAAGCAATTAAAGAGTATGGGAAAGACTATGGTACTTCTAAAAAAGCAATCGTAACAAATGGGGCATTTAACTTAACAAATTTAGAGGGGGTAGGCACTTCCGATAAGTGGACGATTTCTAAAAATAAAGAGTACTGGGATCAAAAAGATGTCTCTATGGATAAAATTAACTTCCAAGTCGTCAAAGAAATTAATACAGGAATAAATTTGTATAATGATGGACAATTAGATGATGCGCCTTTAGCTGGGGAGTATGCAAAACAATACAAGAAAGATAAAGAATATTCAACAACATTAATGGCCAATACAATGTTTTTAGAAATGAACCAAACTGGGGAAAATAAACTTTTACAAAACAAAAATGCCCGAAAAGCGATTAGCTATGCTATTGATCGGGAAAGTCTAGTTGAAAAATTACTAGATAATGGGTCCGTTGCTTCTGTTGGCGTAGTACCAAAAGAAATGGCTTTTAATCCAGTAAATAAAAAAGATTTTGCTAATGAAAAATTAGTTGAATTTAACAAAAAACAAGCAGAAGAGTATTGGGATAAGGCTAAAAAAGAAATTGATTTATCCCAAAATACTTCTTTAGATTTACTTGTAAGTGATGGAGAGTTTGAACAAAAGGCAGGAGAATTTCTGCAAGGACAGTTGCAAGATAGCTTAGAAGGATTGAAGGTTACTGTGACGCCAATTCCTGCAAATGTCTTTATGGAACGCCTAACAAAAAAGGATTTTACTTTGAGCCTAAGTGGATGGCAAGCTGATTATGCAGACCCTATTAGCTTTTTAGCAAACTTTGAAACAAATAGTCCAATGAATCATGGTGGATATTCAAATAAAAATTTTGATGAATTGCTAAAGGATTCTTCTTCTAAACGTTGGCAAGAATTGAAAAAAGCTGAAAAATTGTTGATCAATGATATGGGGGTCGTTCCAATTTTTCAAGTTGGAACAGCAAAATTAGAAAAAAGTAAAATAAAAAATGTTTTAATGCATTCAATAGGAGCAAAATATGGATAAAGTCCGTATAATTGTGTAAAAGTAAAAAGGCCATATAACAGTCCTTTTACGGTACAATGTTTTTAACGACAA
>NZ_JAHLRI010000135.1:0-1452 GCF_018919685.1 Enterococcus sp. S183_ASV_20 | reverse complement strand
GTTAAAGCCAGAGCAAAAAACTTAAAAGAGCTTGAACAATTAATCGAAGAATACCGAGTTTGCAATAGTAACTATTTGAAAGACAAAGTTGTCGAAATAGTTGGTGATGACGGTAATATTTATTTAGATAGAACAAACAATAGATAAGGAGGTATGTTCTATGAGTAAATTTTTTAGTAAAGAATACCGATATGATTTGCTCTGTTCCGCAAATATAAAAAAAGAACCGATTAATTCGGTAGAAGCCTTAATAAATTTTGTGATTGGTGCGAACAATCGGATTATCAATCAAAAAGAACAAGGGTGGATATATGCTGAAAAAGTTCGAGTGAGTGGTCCTGATGAAACGATTTTGTATGGGAAACGCGTGGATTTACCTTTACTCGAAGACAATCCTTATTTTGACAAGCTCCTTTCAGCATTTCACACTAAAAAAGTGATTCCTTTTGTGGAACTATTACCATCGTCTTTAGACAATACGCAAGAAAATCAAGATAAGCCAGAAGAGAAAACTTCAAAACTACATGATATTGTAGAATCAGAAGGAAGCAAGAAAGACAAACTTACTACTGAAGAAAGGGAAACCACTGAATTAAAAGAGCAACCAGATGAAATAGCCGATAAAGAAACACAGAAGAAAATTCTGGAACAAAAGATTCAGTTTAAAAAAGACGAGTTAGCCACATTGACCGAGGAGATTGCGACTAAGCAGGAAGAAATCAATGACTTAGAACAAAAATTAAGTACATTTTCAAAGAAGTCAGAGGGACTTTATTTATAAAAAAGAGTTTTTTATCAGCTAGTAAAAAAGCCTCTTCTAGCTAAGAAACAAGGATTACCACTTTTACTGTCAAAATGGTATACTATGAATGAAAATGGGGAGGATGTGAGAGAATGAATACAAAAAAATTAGCTGAATTAATATATTCCGTGGCCCAATATGATGGGTACAACACGTCTATTCTGCAAACACAAAAGAACCTTTCTACAAACAAGGATGAGTGGCAATTTACCAATGAAACAGATCGCTATATATTTGAAGATTTAGTTAAAGCGATTCACTATGCTAGTCAACAAAAGAAACTAACAGTTGATGTATTCAAAGGAATTAATGCACAAATGGACTCTCACAAAGAAGGACAGCCTGAAAATCCTGGAAAATTGAGGGAAAAAGTCACTATACATGTTGGCGATTATGTACCACCTAGAACAGTTACAGAAAAAATGGTTCAACGAGAACTGGATGCAGTAACAGAAAATAGTGTAGAAGACGGCTGGGCGTTGTACGCTCGTTTGGCAAAACTACAAGCGTTTGATAATGGAAATAAACGGACTGCCTTAATCTCGGCCAACTTATTTATTGGGTCTTTAACAGGAGAATCTTCTACTTATTTGACAATTCCAACTGATTTTCGAAGAACACAATTTGATGCCAATTTGATGTATTATTAC
>NZ_JAHLRI010000134.1:0-1465 GCF_018919685.1 Enterococcus sp. S183_ASV_20 | reverse complement strand
AGGTAAGACAAAACCATTCAGTTTATCAGCTTTTAAGCCTGAAACAAAAATCACTTTGAATTTTTGTTTCAGGCTCTTTCTTATTATCTCTGGAAAAGATTTCAAGAGAATTTTTGAAATACTAGTGAAAATCCTATAAATTGTAGTATAATTTTCAAAGATGAATGAAAGGCGTGAAGTCATTGAAAGACAAACAAGTGTATGCAGTAGTTGACCTTGAAACGACTGGAACAGATCCTACAAGTGATCGGATCATTCAGTTTGGATGCGTTCTCGTTCAAGAAGGAAAGATTATTGCGAACTTTGCGACAGATGTGAATCCCAATCAAGTAGTACCAAAACAAATTCAAAGTTTAACGGGGATTAGTAATACGCAAGTTCAAAAAGCGCCTTATTTTGAAGATGTAGCACATACAATTTATCATTATCTGGAAGATACTATTTTTGTGGCGCATAACGTCCATTTTGATTATAATTTTTTAGCTCGTGAACTGGTACGGTGTGGCACGCCGCCACTTACCATTCCAGCCATTGATACAGTGGAATTGGCACAGATTTTTTTACCGACAGAAAAAAGTTTCCGTTTAAGTGATTTGTCGGAAAGCTTAGGTTTGTCTCATGAGAATCCCCATCAAGCAGATAGTGATGCGCAGGTTACAGCCGAACTTTTGTTATTAATTCAAGAAAAAATGAAATCTTTACCGTTAGTCACTATGGAAAAAATTGCAGAATTAAGTCAACAGACAGCGCGGGAAACCAGTGCCTTTATTCAACAAACGTATGAACAAATGAAAAAACAAGTCACACCATTAAATCCAGCTTATCAAGTGGTCAGTGGCATTGCTTTACGCAAAAAAGAAGTCCCACTTTTTGAAGAAACATTCTATCAGACTAGTACGTATCCCAAAACAAAAAAAGCCAAAGAAAAACTGTTTGGCGAACGTTTCGCTTATCGTGCGGAACAGAGTCGGATGATGAATTTAGTCTATGATCATTTTACAGAAGGAACGACAAAAGATTTATTTATTGAAGCAGCGACTGGAACGGGAAAAACATTAGGCTATCTGTTGCCGATGAGCTATTTAGCAACGCCAGAAAAACCAGTCATCATTTCAACAGTTTCGATTGTTTTACAAAATCAATTAGTGGAAAAAGATTTACCATTAGCCAATCAAATCTGCCAAGGGAAATTACGAGGCATTGTTATTAAAAGCCATCGACACTATCTTGATTTACAACGCTTTAAGGCAACGTTGAATCAGCCAACTCCGCAAAAACAATACGCTCTTTATCAAATGGGCGTTCTCGTCTGGTTGCTAGAAACAGAAACGGGCGATTTAGATGAACTACAATTGACGAATTTAAATCATTTATTCTGGAAAGAAGTTACACATCGCGGATTGGATTTTCTTTCAAAAAAAGATGAACTTTATGAAGTTGACTTTTTAAGACATCTGTATAAAAA
>NZ_JAHLRI010000133.1:0-1546 GCF_018919685.1 Enterococcus sp. S183_ASV_20 | reverse complement strand
GTATACATACTTCTGGTCCAACCTAATTTTTTTGCTAATTCTTCTTGCGAATAACCCTTAGCAATCCTTTCAGCCTTTAAACGATTGAGTTCAAATTCCATATTAATAATTCCCTCCTTGATTTTTATTCATCCATGAATGTGCTTTAATGATATATCGACAATTCCCGATTGTCAACTAATTGTGCCGAATTAGAACATTTTTTGTTGACTATTGGGAACTTTATTAGTATTATTCTCTTAGGAGGTGAATAATTTGAGAACAAACGATGAGATCATGACATTAATTACAGATTTGCGCAAACAGAAAAAAATGACATCCACTGAATTAGCAGAAAAAGTAGGGATAGCTAAGTCCGCAATGTCACGTTACGAAAATAGAACAAGACAATTCCCTGTTAATAAGATATCTGATTTTGCCAAAGCTTTAGAAACAAGTCCAGAATACCTATTAGGATTTGAAGAAGAACCCCTCTCTCAAATATTAACGAAAATAAATGAAACCTCAGCTAAGTTAGAAACTAAAAGACAAAAAAATGTATTAATATTTGCCGAGAAAGAATTAGATAAGCAAAACTTTGAAACGGAATCACGCAATAGAAAAGTTGTTCCATTGGTCGGAAAGACCGCAGCAAATCCTGCAGTTCTAGAATATGGAGATATAGACGTTGAACAGCATTCTTTCGCACACGTACCGGAAGGAGCAGATTGTGCTATTAATATTCAGGGAGATTCAATGGAACCGCTAATTAAAGATGGAAGCATTGTTTTTTATAAAAAACAATGTGATGTTGAAAATGGTGAAATTGCAATCGTAGAAATTGATAATGATGGTGTTACATGTAAGAAAGTAATTAAAGACTACTCAAATAAACAAATTATTTTGAGATCAATCAATACCAAATATGAAGATAGAATTTTAGAAAATGAAAAAATTAGAATTATTGGAAAAGTTATATTATAGAACTTTTGTATTAGACTTAAAAGTATTCTATTAAAGACCAATCTGTTTAAAAAAATAATTTATAGAAGAATAGTTCGTGGTTAGCTAAGAAATAAATATAAATTTTAACCCTCGGACTTTTCTTCTTACAAAAAAAGAACATACATTCTCTAAGGAGGGATATTATGAATAAATATGAAGTAGAAAAAAGACTTTGCGAAGAGTTAAATATTGAATATATTAACTTAAGTTTACGTACAGGACCTAGTCATAGATTTACTGAAAAAGAATACCAAGAACTTAAATCTGATTATGCTCAGTTATTTTTACAATTAAACAAGCTTAATGTTGAGAAAGACCAAGAGTAGTTTTTAAATAAGATAGGGGGATTCGTTTATGCTAAAGAGAGCAGCGTTATACATTAGGGTTTCTACTGATCAACAAGCAAAACACGGGGATAGTTTAGACGCACAAATAGCTACTTTAAAAGATTATGTAAGTACTCAAGACAATTTGACAATCATTGACACGTATATTGATGACGGCATTTCAGGACAAAAATTGTACCGCGATGAATTTCAACGCTTATTAGAAGATATAAAAA
>NZ_JAHLRI010000131.1:0-1625 GCF_018919685.1 Enterococcus sp. S183_ASV_20 | reverse complement strand
TCCTGAATAATTCATACTTTTAATTAAAACCATGTGAAACTGCCTCACGGCAGCTTACAATTACTTTTTCATCTTCACCCGTTAAGTGATGAAAAAAGAACCCCTTTCTGCTATGGTTAAAGTGACTAAACCAACCAAAAGAAAGGAGTTCTTTTCATGACTAGCTTACACAAAAACCAAGTAAAATTCAATTCAAATATCACTATTTCTCATACAGGTGGTCAATTATCGAGTGATTCGGGTCTCGTCCTAGTGAAAGAGCTGATGAACATCTTTGCTTTTTCTGAACTGGCTAAGCAACACATTCACATTGAAGACGAACGAGCGTATTTTACTCATGACAACTTATCCATACTTGAGCAGTTCATTATGCAATTAATTGCTGGTTACTCAGCTGATTCTGCAGCTAATCTCCTGAGACAAGATCCTGTGTTTAAAGCTGTTTTAGATAGGAAAGAACTCGCTTCTCAATCTTCACTTTCCCGATTTTTAGATCGACTATCTGAGGAGAATATCCGTGAACTTCAAGCTTTGAACCAAGAACTTATCGATAAAGCACGCCTCATCCGTAATGATACGGAATTAATCATTGATTTAGATTCGACCCATTCAGATACATTTGGTCACCAAGAACAAACGAATTATAATACACACTACCAAACCTATGGTTACCATCCATTGGTAGCTTTTGACGGATTGACTGGTGACTTCTTAAAAGCTGAACTACGTTCAGGAAATCAATATACATCAAAAGGCGTAAAGGAGTTTCTCACACCTTTATTAGAGCACTATAATCACTCTCTACCAAACACTGACATCTTGGTTCGTGGAGACAGCGGGTTCGCTACACCTGGTGTGTATGATTCGTGTGAATCAAAAAAGAGTCATTATGTTATTCGACTGAAGAATAATCGTAGACTAGGTCAAATAGCTGAGAAATCAGTACTTTATGGCGATAATCAAAAGTGGGAAGAACGAGAAGTTCAGTACTTCTCGACCACTTATCAAGCACAATCCTGGTCACAAAGTCGTCGCGTGTGTATACGCTCAACACGTGAAGCGGGCGAACTACTCTTTCGACATGAATTTATCGTGACGAATCTATCAGAAAATGTTTCTCCTGATACCATCTTTTCTATCTATGCCAAACGTGGCACAATGGAGAACTTCATTAAAGAAGCGAAAGCTGGCTTTTACTTTGACAAAACAGACAGTCCTCGCTTTTTGGAGAATCATGTCCGAATGATGCTCAGCTTGATAGCTTACAACTTAGTCAACTTCTTAAGAACGATTGGCTTTGAAGAAGTCCAAAAGGGAATGACCATTCATTCTATTCGATTGAAGTTTCTGAAAGTTGCTGGGAAATTAGTCCAAACGGGTAGACGAGTCTATCTCAAATTATCTAGTTATCATGTGTATCAGAATGAATTCTACAGGGTCTTTGCTCGCCTGAGGCGAGCCAGTCAATGGATCTAATCCAACAATCTAACGATTTTTTTACTGGGAAGTTATCCAGGGAGAAGTATGCTCAAAATGCCTTACACCCAAAATTTATTCCTCAATATTTTTGAACAGTGAATGTTTGAAGTAACTTTTTAGTCAAAATCAGTTGATAGGGATATTAG
>NZ_JAHLRI010000130.1:0-1650 GCF_018919685.1 Enterococcus sp. S183_ASV_20 | reverse complement strand
ACAACGTTCTCGACAAACTATTTATAAGGTCTATCGTTTTCTTAAATCTGGTGGAAGCGCAATGAGCTACTATAAACAATATAAGAAAAACAAACGTAACTGCGGAAGACATCCGATTATGTTATCAGATGAGCAACAGGAATACATTCAAAAAAAGGTGGCTCAAGGGTGGGCTCCTGATGTCCTTATTGGTCGAGCGGAGTTTCCTATTGCTTGTTCGGTACGTACACTGTATCGAATGTTTAAAGATAAAACCTTTGACACTCACGATTTACCAATGAGTGGAAAAGAATTCTCGAATTGGAAAAAGATTAGTAATACCAACGATATTTCAATTTATTTTGCGGATCCAGGAACACCTTCTCAACGAGGATTGAATGAACATTCAAATGGCTTATTATGTAAAGATGTTTTATATAAAGCTATGGATTTTAATGGTGTATCTGAAACCTTTATCCAATCGGTGGTATCAAAAAGAAATCACATTCCAAGGAAATCATTGAATTACAAGACACCGTTAGAAGTATTCTTGAGCTATTTAGCTGATGATGATTTGTCTAACTTAATTTGACATTTGAGAAGTATTTAAAATTTTTGTTGCCATATATAGATTTTCTTTTTCAAAAATGGGTTGATATTTGCTTTTATCCTGACTGCCATGTGTTAAGAAATTTCTTGTATTCACGCACGCTCTCACAAATCTAGTTTTAGAATCGGATAGTGACTTAGATCTGTATAAGATAGTTTCCTTTAGAATAGGGTTCGGAACAACTTTTAAGCTTTCTTTTATTCTTTTCGAGAGTGTTTCTTCTCCCGTATAATTTATTCTTTCAGAAAAGTATTTTCTGACGGGCTCTTCTGCCCCTGTTACAATTTCCATGAGTTTTTTTCTCATAAACACAATTTCAGGGCCTTCTATCTTTTCTTTCTCCAAATATATTCGATGAAAAATTTCTACATTTCTACAAGCATTGAGAAACTGTGTTTCTAAAAAGGATGTAAGTTGTAAGTCTCCTACATATGTCTGTATAATAGTCTCTAAATCTGCATAAAATGCGAACCAATTATTAATATATTTTGATAAATTATCGGCTATTGTGGCATAAGGAAATAGCTCATAAGGTCTAAGCTTTCTTGATTGAACTTTAGCATTCTGCCTGACATACATCCTATATTTTTTTCCAATAACTTTGTTACCTATATTTATCGATCCATATTCAAACTCTATAAATTTGACAGGGAGTTCAGAACCAAATAACACATAAAAAAATTGAACTACTTTATATATACATTCATATACTTCATCTAGATTCTTTCCATTATCAAAAATTAATGTATAAAAATTTTCAATACGAATACTGATATTGATATTTTCAATTGATTTTTGCTGGCTATATACATAATTTTCTTTTAGTGAGCCTTTTATTTCCTCAATTCTATATTCTCTCAACGGAATTTTTTTATGCCAAATCATATATACGTCTTTAGAATGGTCATAATCACTATTCCATATGGGAAGATTCATCCACTCATTTAATTTATAGAAACTAAATGAAACTTTTTTTATGCAACTCTCTTGGGGCTTCCCAAAAAAGTCAGGACCTATAACTATTTTTTCGCAAATTATGGTAGCGGAACCAAAAGCACCTA